>JABMMK010000066.1 GCA_013205605.1 Cytophagales bacterium
AAGGGCTACGGTTGGCAAGTCAAAATCCAAGAATTTACTTCCTTCCGTTACGATGGATATAAAATGAAAGGCTATAATATCATGGCGCAATACCAACCGCAAATTCAAAAACGGATTTTATTGGGGGCGCATTGGGATGCTAGGAGTATCGCCGACAAAGATTCGGTGGATAAAAATAAGCCGTTTGACGCCGCGAATGATGGTGGGAGTGGCGTGGGGGTTATGCTGGAAATCGCAAGACTCTTATCCCAAACAACCAAAAAACCAACGATCGGCGTGGACCTAATTTTCTTTGATTTAGAAGATCATGGCGAACCGCATGACTTTACTGGAAACCCGTCGACAACCAGTTGGGCCCTAGGATCTCAACACTGGGCCACGAACATCATCCCAAAAAACTACCGTCCTTATTATGGAATTTTATTGGACATGGTGGGGGCAAGAGGGGCGAAATTTCCACATGAAGGTTCATCGATGCAATATGCACCCGGAATTGTGCGCTCGATTTGGGCGACGGCTGCTGATTTAGGATATGGAAATATGTTCATCGACGATGACGCTTTTGGGATAACGGACGACCATACGGCGGTGAATGAAGTAGGGAAAATTCAGATGATTGACATTATCGATTTGAGGCCGGTGAACGGCGGATTTGATTTTGGGCCCTTTCACCATACACATCAAGACAATTTGAATACCATCGACAAGTCTACGTTAAAAGCGGTTGGGCAAACACTATTACAAGTTTTATATAGAGAATAATATGGAAGAAAGCGCTTTGCAATTTGTGCATTTAAATGACACGCATGTGGGTTTGGGAGCTAAAATGGTCCCTTTTGCAGGTTTTAACATGCCTGTTTTATACACGAATTTAATTGAGGAGCATGTTTGTGTACGCAATAATGTGGGGGTATTTGACGTGAGTCACATGGGTGAATTTTTATTGAAGGGAGAAAAAGCCTTGGATTTAATTCAATATGTCTGTTCGAATGATGCGTCTAAATTAACAGATGGCAAAGTGCAATACAGCTGTTTTCCTAATGCCACGGGGGGTATTGTGGATGATTTATTGGTGTATCGAGTGAACGCTCGCGAATATTATTTGGTGGTTAATGCGTCTAATATTGAGAAAGATTGGAATTGGATTTCGTCGAATAACACCTTTGGGGTTGAAATGTTAAATCGATCCGACGACTACAGTTTATTTGCGGTTCAGGGGCCAAATGCGCTTCCTGTTTTGCAAAAGTTGACCGATGTAAATTTATCTGAAATGCCTTATTATACCTTTAAAATAGGTAATATGGCTGGGTTTTCAGAGGTTATTATTTCAAATACTGGGTATACGGGAGCGGGAGGTTTTGAGATATATGTGGAGAATAAAAATGCCCTTGCGATGTGGAACGCTATTTTTAAGGCGGGTGAATCGGTTGGAATTCAACCGGTAGGTTTGGGTGCGAGGGATACCTTGAGAACGGAAATGGGTTATTGTTTATATGGCCATGACATTGATGATACGACTTCGCCGATTGAAGCGGGCTTGAGTTGGATTACTTCTTTTAATAAGGATTTCATCATGAAGGATTTCCATGCGGCGATTAAGTCGGCTGGACCTAAGAAAAAATTAGTGGGTTTTGAGATGATTGACCGTGGGATTCCGCGCCAACATTATCCCATTTTGAATGCGGCGGGTGAGGTGATTGGCGAAGTGACTTCAGGAACACAATCTCCCAATTTGTCTAAGGGCATTGGGATGGGATATGTGGAAACATCCCAAAGCGCGGTTGGCACAGAGATTTTTATCTCCATCCGTGATAAATCATTAAAAGCTCAAATCGTTAAAATGCCTTTCATTTAAGATGCGGAAAATAGATGTATGCTTATCGCCGGATTTAATTCATTTATATGATTTGACAGATAAATGTGTCGTGGTGGTGGACATTTTTAGGGCGACCTCTTGCATGGTGACGGCTTTTGCGCATGGAGCGGCAGAAATTGTTCCGGTGGAGCAGATTGAATTATGCCAATCGTTTCGTGAAAAAGGATATTTGATTTCGGCGGAGCGCAATGGCATCACGCCGGAGGGTTTTGACTTTGATAATTCTCCCTTTTCGTATCAAACAGAAAAAGTTAAGGGAGCAAAAATTTGTGTGACAACGACCAATGGGACAGTGGCGATTCGTCGTTCTGCCGGAGCTCCCAAGGTATATGTAGGTGCTTTTTTAAATCTGTCTAGCATCACGGAGGCGTTAAAAAATTGGCAGGGGGATGCTTTGATCGTTTGTGCGGGCTGGAAAGGAAAACCTAATTTGGAAGATACTTTGTTTGCGGGAGCCTTGATAGACCAATTGACCGGTGTCTACGAGGTAGCGGATGACGCCGCATTAATGGCTTGGAAAAATTTCAATGTCGCCTCCAAAGATATGTTGACCGCCGTGAAAAACTCCTCTCACGTTAAAAGATTATTAGGTTTAGGAATCGAAAAAGACATCGCTTTTTGTTTGGAAATAGACCGATATGATGTCTTACCTTTATTGGAAGGAGAACGATTAATGAATGCAAAACTTTAATTAAAAGCCCATGAAGGGCTATTTAAAAATATGATTCTTTTCAGTACGCAAAAATCGAGTCCCAATGTTTCTTTCGAGGAAGCCATTTTCAGAGGTTTACCTCCGGATAATGGGCTATATATGCCTACTGAAATTAAGCGCTTGCCGGATTCATTTTTTGATACAATTCAGGATTTAACATTGGTGGAAATTGCGGAGGCGGTTTGTAACAATCTACTCGCTGACGAATTAAGTGATGCGGAGATTAGTTCGATTATTAAGAGTTCGATGAACTTTGAGGCACCCTTATTTTCATTGGAGCCTGGGGTGGAAATTTTAGAATTATTTCATGGTCCATCGATGGCTTTTAAGGATTTTGGTGCCCGATTTATGGCGGCGGTTATGTCACATTATTTGGTCAAGCATCAAAGGGAAATTCGAATTTTAGTGGCTACTTCAGGTGATACGGGAGGGGCGGTGGCTCAAGGCTTTTTTAATACGCCTGGGATATCGGTGACTATATTGTACCCATCGGGAAAAGTTTCGGACATTCAGGAAATGCAGTTGACGACTTTAGGAGGAAATGTGGAGGCCTTGGAGATTGATGGAACTTTTGATGATTGCCAACGATTAGTTAAACAGGCATTTTTGGATGCTGATTTACGAGCCAAGTTTAATTTGGCTTCGGCTAATTCGATTAATATAGCGCGTTTAATTCCTCAATCCTTTTATTATTTTGCGGCCTATGCGGAGGCTAAAAGAAAGGGCTTACATGACCCATTGGTTTTCAGTGTGCCATCGGGAAATTTTGGAAATTTGAGTGCGGGTTTGATGGCACATCAAATGGGTTTACCGGTCAAAGCGTTTATTGCCGCGTGCAATGAAAACCATCCAGTTCCTGATTACTTGTCGACAGGCATTTATGATCCGGAGCCAAGCGTAGAGACGATATCCAATGCGATGGATGTGGGAAGTCCATCCAATTTTGTGCGGATGCAAATTTTAGCTGGGGGGATTTTGGCTGACATTAAGACATTGGTCAAGGGGTATTTTACGGATGATGTTCAAACGAAAAAGAGGATGGCTGAGGTGTATGAAAAAACAGGTTACATCATGTGCCCACATACCGCGGTAGGCTATGATGGGCTATTGCAATATAAAAACGAGTGTGGCGATGCGGTTACCGGAGTGGTTTTATCCACGGCACATTATGCTAAATTTTTACCAACCGTCGAGGCGGTGATCGGCGGAAAAGTACCTGTTCCCTTGCGACTATCTGAGTTGCTGGACAAGCAAAAAAAATCCATCCTGTTGGGGACGGATTTTGAAGGATTCAAAAAGTTTTTGCTAGGCTAATTTACGTAAGTCCTTTGCCTATTCAGGCCTTATAGCAATGCCATAAATTTTTGTTTTTCTTGGTAGATCAAAATACCGATCAATGCAATGAGTACAACTCCAATTCCAGGAGTCCCGATCATAAAAACTTCAAAAAGGAAAATATTGACCGAAATGGGTGCTAAAATGACGGTTGCTAAGGC
>JABMMK010000067.1 GCA_013205605.1 Cytophagales bacterium
TCTCAAAAAATAATGGCACAAATTTACAAAATTTCTAGATATTCTATTGAATTGATGAAATTTATGTGCTTTTGGTTTAAATTATTTAATTTGCATCAACTATTCAATATGCGTCCTCCATTTAGGTTAATCCTACTGTTTTTCATTTCCTTTATTGGGGGCCTTTCAGCTTTCGCTCAAAATTCTACCTATCGATATTTGGTGCTGTTTAAAGATAAAAATAACAGCCCTTTTTCAATCAATAAACCGGAAGTGTTTCTAAGTTCCAAGTCTATAGAACGTAGAAAAAAAATGAATATTGGCCTACAAACGCAAGATTTACCGGTTAACCCCAGCTATTTAGACCAATTGAAATCCACAGGGGCAACCATCATTTTTCCTTTAAAATGGATTAATGGAGCATTGATTTCACAAAAACCGAGCGACCTTTCCAAAGTGTTAAAACTGGAAAATGTGAAAGGTCTTTATTGGAATTTTCCGGCGGATTCGAGTGCCAACAATCAAATTAAAAGCAATGGGATTACAGGAGCTAAATTATCAAATGCTGATCCAGATTATGGAAGTTCGCTGACACAGGTGTCCCAACTAGGAATCGACATCATGCATGCAAAAGGTTTTCGTGGAGAAAATATCCTGATTACTTTGTTGGACAATGGCTTTTTAAATGCGGATCAAGTCCCCTACTTGCAAGCCATTTTTAGCGAAAAAAGAGTGATTGGCACGCTCACTACAAGCCCGAGTTTAAAATCGGTCTATGTAGGAGGTTCCCATGGAACGAATGTCCTTAGCACCATTGCCGGTCAATCCCCCGGAAAATTATTTGGAACAGCCTATTTAGCCAATTTTGCCATGGCGCAAACCGAGGAAGATGCTTCAGAATTAATCGTCGAAGAAGCAAATTGGCTCAGAGGCGCTGAATGGGCAGACAGCTTAGGAACCGATGTGTTAAGTTCATCCTTGGGCTATTCCGAATTTGACAACTTAAAACATAACCATACCTATGCAGACATGAATGGGCGGACGACTTTGGTTTCAAAAGCGGCTGCCTGGGCATCACAAAAAGGGATTATTTGCACCATCAGCGCTGGAAACGAAGGAACAAATACATGGAAATACATTTCGGCACCAGCGGATGCAGATTCAATTTTAGCCGTGGGAGCCGTAGACAGATCTGGTTTAAAAGCTAGCTTTAGCTCATTAGGACCTAGTTTTGATAAAAGAATAAAACCTGATGTTTCTTCTATGGGACTAGGGACTGTGGTTGGCACAACGAGTGGGACGATTGCCACATCCAATGGAACCTCATTTTCAGCACCCCTCATGGCCGGATTTGCAGCCGGTATGGTCCAAGCTAATCCTCGAAATAGTTCTTGGCAAATCATGGACGCCATCCGAAAATCAGGCAATCAAGCGTCTAAACCAGATAATTTATTGGGATTCGGAATTCCGAATTTTTTAAAGGCTACCACCATTTTAAATCCGATATTAGGCGTTGAACCCATCCATGAACTTGCGGTCCGAATTTATCCTAATCCCGTTAAAATAGGGGAAAAAATCAATATTGATTTACCTGAAGAAATGGATTTGAAACTTGAGATTTTTAATGCACAAGGAATCATTTTAAATACACTAAACCTTAAACAAACACACGGAGAAATATTTCTTCCGCCCCTCAGCTCGGGCAAGTATTATTTTAGGTTCATGGGGGAAAATAGTGCTCAAACTATTCCTGTGCTTTATAATTTTTAGGTCGCAAATCTTATGCGACTATTACAACATCGCTGCTCCAAAAACACCAGCACTATCCCCTAATTTCGGTTTAACGATGGGGGTCAATACTTCACCTGAGTTGAAAATGTATTTTTTAATTCGCTCATAGCCTTCGCTATACAACAAATCGATGTTTCCAACCCCCCCACCGATCACAATCACATCGGGATCAATGACATTAATGATCGTAGAAATCGCTTTGCCATAATATTCAAACAATCGCTCCATGGTGACAGTCGCATTTGAATCGGAACCCGCTATATAGGCTTGAACGATATCCTTTAAATTCTTTTTCTCACCCGTTTGTCTTTCATAAAACAATTCTAAGGATGGACCGGCAATGACTTTCTCTACGCATCCAGCCTTTCCACAATAACAAGGCTCCCCCCCTTCTTCCAAAATATTATGCCCCCATTCGCCCCCAATGCCATGAAGTCCATTAATCACCTTTCCGTTCACCACTAAACCACCGCCAACACCAGTGCCTAAAATAACTCCAAATACCACTTGGGCCTCTTTGTTTATATCTTGAACCGCACCTAAAAGTGCTTCTGCCAACGCAAAGCAATTGGCATCATTGGCCAACACAACTTCACAAGCAACCACTTTGGCTAAATCGGCAGCCATAGGTTGGCCGTTCATGCTTGTCGTATTGCAATTTTTCATGGTCTGAGAAGCAGGATCCAAAACTCCTGGAGTGGCAAAACCTAAGCGCGTAGGCCTAAATCCTACTTTTTGACTGACTGAATCAATTAATCTACCGACTTGAGCAATGATATGATCATATCCCTTAATCGATTCTGTATCAATACGTTCGCGTAAAATAACTTGGGTCGGATCATGTTGATCTAAAATAGCACATTCAATTTTCGTTCCTCCTAAATCTATCCCCCAATTATATTTTTTTTCCATAGGTTTATCGACGATTATCGTCATTTTCAAAAATACTAAAATAACTTAAATATCTACTTGACGCAATTTCACCGTCCTTAACTGCTTGTTGGACCACGCAATGTGGTTCATGCAAATGTAAACAATTATTAAATTTGCACTGTCCCAAAAGTGCCCGCATCTCTGGGAAATAATGGGCTAATTCTTCTTTTTCTATTTCCATAACCCCAAATTCATTAATTCCTGGGCTATCGATCAAATAGGTATCCGGCCCTAGTTCCCACATAGTCGAATACGTAGTGGTATGAACCCCTTTTTGAGCAAAATCAGAAATTTCTTTCGTTTTAATATGTAAGGTAGGGGCGACGATATTTAAAAGACTTGATTTACCAACGCCTGAATGACCGGCCATTAAAGACACCTTGCCTTCGAACATTTCTTTAAATTCCGAAATGCCCTGATTTAATGGGATTGAGGTGAATAAAACCCCATACCCCAATTCCTGGTATAAACCTGCCCACTCAAAAACTTGATCTTTTTCTTCCTCATTTAATAAGTCCATCTTATTAAAAACGATTGTGACTGGAATTCGAAATGCTTCAGCGGTCACTAAAAAACGATCTAAAAATCCCAAGGATGTTTTGGGAAATTTATAGGTAAATATGAAAATAGCTTGATCCACGTTAGCCGCTAATAATTGGCCATGGCTGGTCTTATGAACAGATTTTCGAATAATATAATTTTGCCTCGGCGAAATTTCTTCAATGACCACCGTTTGATTGGCCTCATCCTCCATCGAGAAAAGTACCTTGTCTCCCACGGTAATTGGGTTAGAGGTTTTAGGGCCATTCAACTTAAACTTCCCTTTTAATCTGGCTCGATATACCTTTCCCGATTCGGCACGAACTTCATACCAAGAGCCTGTTGAACGCATGATGAGACCTTTATTCAGCATATTTTTGGCCTAAATTTTTTCGTACATAGTTCATGATACATGCGGTGGCACCTGCATGGGCGGAAACAAATTGGCGAGATTGCACTTGTTTTTGGACTAATAAATCTTCAGAATGATAAATTTCAAGCATTTTTTCTTCTAATTCTTGGCTATTTGCCACAGGAAAAGCTAATCCTACATTCACCAATTCAAGTGCCTCATGGAATTTTTCAAAATTCTTATTTCCAAAAAAAACGGTTGGCCCAAAAACGGCAGCCTCCAACGTATTGTGCAAGCCCGCGCCAAAAGCACCGCCAATATAGGCGAACAAAGCCCCGCGATATAAAGAAGATAAGCGCCCGACCTCATTCACAAATAATACCTGTGCATTCGCATTCAAAGGTGCGCCTCTAGAATAGCCTACAGGAATTTCAATCTTTGACTCCCATGATTTTAACGTTGATTCATTAATTTCATGTGGCACCACCACCCATTTAAATGGAAATTTACCTGAGTTAATCAGTGGAATTAAACAATCCATATCAGCGTCCCACACGGAACCAAGGACTACAAATTCGTTCTGGCCAACAAACTCCGAGCATAAAGACCACGTTTGAGCTGAACGAAGATTGGATAATACTCGATCAAATCGCGTATCACCACCCAATGTAACGTGTTGAATACCAATTTTATTTAATCTATTTTTTGACGATTCATCTTGAACAAAAAGCAGGTCAAAAGAAGTTAATATATTCCTAAAGAATCCACCGTACCATTTAAAAAACAATTGATCTTTTCTAAAAATGGCTGAAACTAAAATCGTTTTAATACTTCTCTTTTTAAGTTCATGTAAATAGAAATACCAAAATTCATATTTAACAAAAAATACCATGGACGGATTGACAAGGTCTAAAAATCTTTGGCTAGTGGACGCCCCATCAAAAGGTAAATAACTCACATAATCAATACCTAACGCATTTTTTCGAACCTCATACCCTGAAGGAGAAAAAAAGGTAACTAAAATAAAATAGTCCGGATATTCGTTTGAAAATGCGTCAATGATGGGTTTCCCCTGTTCAAATTCACCCATGGATGCCGTATGAAACCAGGCAACGGGCTTTCTATTATTTTTGAAAGTAGATTCTAACCCTTCCCAAACATGTTTTTGGCCATAATTCCATTTCTTAGCCTTGCTATGAAATGCAGAAATGATTCCTAAAATCTGCTTATATAAAAACAAGGCAAAAATATACAGCCAAACCCTCAATTTTTCTTAAATTTGATGTTGAAACGATAAATTTACAAAATTAGACGAATACCTACATCATCCTTATGCATTGGAACCCATTAACAGACGTACATCAATTGGATGAAATAGTTGAAATTTCACAAAATCAACCTGTAGTGATTTTCAAACATAGCACCCGTTGCTCCATTTCGTCGACTGCTTTAAGTCGATTTGAGCGAGCTTGGGGAGCTACTGAAAACGCAGCTTTTTATTTGGATTTGATTGCATATCGACCTATTTCCTTAGAAATTGCAGAAAAATTTGGGATACAACATCAGTCACCTCAGGCTTTGGTCATCAGCAAGGGGGCCTGCACCTATTCCGCTACCCATTGGGATATATCGGTAGACGAATTAAAACCCTATTTGAGCGAATGAAAAAATTAATTGGATTTCTTTTTATTTTTTATTGTACCCCTAGCGTTGTTTGGGCTCAAAGAAAATCAGCACCTAAAGAAACCATTATTCAGGCGCCAAGCTCTTCCAATAGATCAAAAGTGATTTCCAAAAATAATGATGCGAATCTAAAAAATATCAATCCTACGGGAACCTTAGCGCTTGGCATTAGCACATCGACAAGTTCTGGAATATTTGGAGGAATCACGGCTAGAAAAGTATGGATTAATAATCCCAAAATTCAATCCCTTTTTGGACTTGATTTATCTATCATAAAAGATTACAAAGAGTTTGATTCGCCCTATTCATACAACGGAAGAGGTTATACAGAAGGAAAATTAAATCAGTTGATCGTTATTAGACCAGAGTATGGCCGCCAATGGACCTTATTTAAAAAACCATCTGAAGGGGGAGCCGCTTTAAAAGGCTTAATTGCCACTGGTCCTAACATTGGCATGCAAATGCCTTATCATGTCGACATTTCCTATGTGAATCCAGGATCTGGAAAATCATCCATTCTCTCTATTCCCATGTCTCAAACCTATGACAACACCTATCAACGAACGACTATTTTAGGTGAAAGTAGTTTTTTCACGGGCGCCAGCGAATCTATCTATGTTCCAGGTTGGCA
>JABMMK010000068.1 GCA_013205605.1 Cytophagales bacterium
AAGATTTTATTGGCTTGCCGTTGAAACTCGCCTGCTGGATATACACATTGTCCTGAGAATTATTTTTTGTCTCTATTGAAATTATTTTCCCCGGATAAAAATCTGGGTTTAATTTAATTTCAATTTTGTCAAAAATAGGGCTACTTAAATCGTAATAGGGCGTTTGAGCAACCCCACCATCCATGCTAAAAATACCTATTTTCATCAACACGGCCAATGAACCCATGAGTCCTTGGTCTTCATCTCCACTATATCCATAATTGGGCGACAAGCCTGAATATACTTTTTCGATGACTTTTCGTGTCCATTTTTGGGTCAACCAAGGTGCCCCGATTTGATTGAAAATATAGCTAGTCTGAATGGAAGGCTGGTTGCCAAAGTTCAAATAAACCCGACGATTTTCCTCCTGAGTTTCCTTATCATGAGATTTTCCACTGACAAAATCATGCGCAGATGCCTTTTCAAAAGACTCATTTAATTTTGCGACAGCCTTGTCTTTTCCTCCCATCAAGGTGGCCAATCCTTTTAAATCATGGGGGACAAACCAAGTCCATTGGGCTGCATTTCCTTCTTCCCAACCATGGTCATAGCGTAAAATATCCACTGATTTTTCCCAATTTCCATCTAGGTTTTTGATCCACATCCAACCTAATTCTGGATTCCAAATATTTTTATAGTTCTGAGAACGCTTCATAAATAATTGATAATCATCTGTTTTGCCTAAGGCCTTTGACATTTGAGCTAAAGAAAAATCCTGATAAGCATATTCGAGCGTTTGAGCAGATCCATCCATGTGAAAGCCATATCGAATTGGACTGATGGGATGAGGCACATAACCGCGTTCCATGTAATATTCAATGCCGCCCCCTTTAAAAGTCTTATGTTCATACCCTGCCTTGCTCATCATGCCCCCCGGGAAATGATTTTTGCGCATGCCTTCATAGGCTTTTTGTATGTCAAAACCGCGAATCCCTTTTTGGTATGCGCTCACAATAAAAGGCGTTGAAGATGCTCCCGTCATTACATAGGTGTAATTTCCGCCGGCAGGACCCCTAGGAATTAAGCCTCCGTCATCATACATCATCAACATCGAATTAATGAACGACTCGGTCACCTCAGGATAAACCAAATGCCACAAGGTATTGATCGTCCATTGTGCTCCCCACATGGCATCAAAATTATGGTGATTGAATTTCGGTTGGCCATTCGCCTTCAAAGGAATTTGACCCGCGCGCGGCTTATCCCCCGTCATATCCAAATATTTTCCGTTCACATCACTCACAATTCGTCTCCCTTGTAGCGCATGAAATAAGTCGGTGTAAAATCTTTTCTTTGCCACTTCTTCTTTCCCTTCCACCTGAATACGGCCTAGCCATTCATTCCATTCGGACTTGCTTTCCTCCACGACACGGTCAAAATCCCAATGAGGAATTTCCGTTTTCATGTTTAAACTCGCTTGCTCCGTACTCACATAAGAGATGGCTACCTTCATCAATCGCTCCTCATTATTGGCCGTTGGGAAGCTCACATAAACCCCTATTTTCTCCCCTTCTATTTCATTTGAAAAGGCTTCCAATTTACCTTTTCGCCAAGCGGCTATTTGCGTAAATGGCTTATCAAATTCGACAACAAAATACACTGGCAAAATCTTTGGTCGGCGAACGGCCGGCGACATAATGGCATAGCCTTCAATTCTACGATCGCCTACCTGCTTGACATACGCACTTTGGGTATCCGATGGTCCTAAAAAGGTAGCAAAATCGAATAATATTTGGCTTTGTTCAGCCTTTGGATAGGTGTATTTATGAAACCCCACTCGGGTAGTGGCCGTCAACTGCGCTTTAATCTTATACGATTCCAAATAGACTTCATGGTATCCAGGTTTGGCAGTTTCTTTGGCATGCGAAAAGGTGGACCCATATTGGCCAGAACCTAATTGGCCTTTAAATTCTCCCGTGGTCGGTAGCACAGGGATGCCCGATAATTGCCAACCGTGAATGTGGCTGAAGCATTTGATGCTATCCGAATTATATCGATAGCCTGCTCCCCAATCACTCTGAACACCATTATCAGGACTTAGGTTGACCATTCCAAAAGGCCGACTCGTCGAATTAAAGAAAAACCACCTTGAATTTGCTGAATCTAAAAATGGATCCACCAAATCAGATGGAGAGAATTTATCATGGTTTACAGCACTTACTTTTTTGGCTAAATCTGAATAAGAAATATCTTTATAAGCTTTAGAACCTTCGATCAGGATTTCTTCAGTATCGGCCCAATGAATTTCAGCAATTTGCTGGTATGGCCACACCTTATCCTTTTTAATGTAAGGGATTAAAAAATCCAAGCACTTCTTAATTGTCGCACCCTCAGGAGTTTGATAATGCCACAAATCAACATTCAATTTTTGAGCAAATTCCGCTAAATAAAAGAAGCCTCTAAGATTCATTAATGAATAACCAAAAGACTTCGTTCTGGCTAATTCATGGGGTTGTGATCCGTCGGGCTTCAACTGTGAAGCCATTCGAGATTTGGTGATTTCTAGTTGGCGCTTAGCCAACTCATTTTGGCCCAAAAACATCGCAAAATTAACGACTTGTACATCATAATAAGTTCCATGATTGTTATGTTCATCGGCTTCATCTTGGCCGATTGGGCTTTCAATAAGCCATTTTAGATAGTCTTTAAACCAGTTTTTCAACGCTTGATGATCGGATTTCAACCAAGAAGGGGACGCCTGTAATTTGACAGACGCATCCGTGATTTTAATTAAAAATCGGGTTTCAATGATACCTATTCCCCGACCTGTGTTAATGCCTGGAATACCTTGGCTGAAATTCAAATTGGGATTCTGCTTGGTTTTGGGATTAATGAACCAGGTCTTAATTAATTGAGATGCAAAAGCTGCGTATTTTTCATTTTTTGATTTTCGGAATGCTTGGGTCAATAAATCCACATCGTCAATGAGCTCATCCATTTCATCTGAGTCAGCGATTCCTTTTATTTCAGGATTTTTAACGCCATCTTTCCTGATGTACGGTTTCCCATCGGGTTTACTTGGGTCTGGCCACCAATAAGGTCCTTGGCTCATATAGTCATGCTTATCCCCACTGGGTGGAATTTGAGTTTTATGCATGACCGTATACAGCTTATGTACTGCAATAATTCGATCTGCCTTTTTAATTAGCTCGGAATTATCTTTGGCCTCAAGAGGAATGAACGAAAATGTAAATAATATGAGTAGTATATAATTTTTCATAGGAGTAAATTGGATAAACCTAAAAGCAAATTAAGGATGATTTATACTGAAATAAAATTATTAGGTAATTAATTCGAAAAACATTTAAAAATTTAAATCAGCATTAAAAATTCAAACACAATCTTTATATTTAAAATCAATAAAAGCATCTGTTGCCATAAACCTAGCTCCATGAAAATCTTTAACATGCTTATTTTTCTAATGGGTGTACAATCCATTTCCGCACAAAGCCCAAGCGACTTTAGAAAAGAAATAAAAACGGAACTGAATGACATTTTAAGTTACTGGGAAAAGAATAGTGTGGATGTTGAAAAAGGAGGATTCTACGGAGCTGTTGACGCGAACAACTTACCTAACCTTCAGGCCGATAAAGGTTTAATTTTGAACAGTCGAATTCTTTGGACTTTTTCAGCTGCTTACCAAATAGACTCCAAACCAGGGTATAAAATATTGGCCGACCGAGCATTTAATTACCTCAATACTTATTTTTGGGACGCTAAAAACAAAGGTGCTTATTGGTCCTTGAAATCAAACGGAACTCCTTCCGACACCCATAAGCAAGTCTATGCAGAAGGATTTATGTTATATGCTTTTGCTGAATATTATAAGATTTCGAAAAATCCTCAAGCGCTGGATAAAGCAAAAAGCATTTATCAGATCTTACAAACCAAATGCAAGGACCTGAAAAATGGGGGTTATTATGAGGCCTACAATGAGGCTTGGACGCCGATTGAAGACAAGACGATTACCGAAGGAAAAGCAGATCAAAAAAAATCCATGAATACCCATTTACATTTGATTGAAGCCTTTGCAAATCTTTATCAAGTATATCCCGACAAAAAACTAAAGGCTGAAATTGAAACCATGCTTTCTATTTTTCATGAAAAAATTATAGCCAATGGCAAAACGCAGACTTTATTTTTCACTGATGATTGGTCCCCAAGATCGGAGGCCGTTTCTTTTGGACATGACATTGAATCTGCTTGGCTTTTGTTAGAAACTGCGGAAACCATTAAAAATCCGATTTGGATTAAAAAAATGAAAACTTTGGCCGTACATATGGCCATCGAAGCCGAAAAGGGAATTGATCCAAAAGATGGGGGCATGTGGAATGAGAAAAATCAAGGGCATGTGAACACCCAGAAACATTGGTGGCCACAAGCCGAAGCCATGGTCGGATATTATAACGCATACCATTTAACTGGAAACAAAAAATTCTACGAATTGAGTCTAGGAAGTTGGTCTTTCATCAAATCCAAACTTAAATCACCCTCAGGCGAATGGCTTTGGGGGATCGATGAAAAAGAAGAGCCTATGATTCGCAATGGAAAAATAGGCCCTTGGAAAGGCCCTTACCACAATGGAAGAGCCTGTATGGAAATTTTAAAGCGTATCCGTTAATCAAAAAACGGAACTCCTTTAACTGCGTATTTACGCATGGCTTCGATGTTGATATCAACACCCACACCCGGTTCATTCGATAATGGAATAAATCCTTTATCCAACCATTCTCCTTTGTGAATGACAATCTCTTTAAACATAGGATCCGTATGGAAATACGCCTGCCATTCTAAGACTAAGAAATTCGGTACCGATGCACACACATGACAAGCAGCCATCGCGCCTAAAAATGAGGACACCATGTGCGGCGCAAAAGGCACATAATACAAATTCGACAAGTTGGCAATTCGCTGGCCTTCACCCAAACCACCCGCTTTTTGCAAGTCCGGCATGATGATGTCAACCGCACCGATTTCCAACATCTCTCTAAACCCATAAGCTAAATACTGGTTTTCACCCGCACAAATAGGTGTAGAAGTGGAGTCCGTGATTTTTTTATATGCCTGGATATTCTCAGCTGGAACGGGTTCCTCTAGCCACATTAAATTTAATGGCTCCATCATTTTCGCTACTTTCTCACCGGTAGGAGCATCATATTTTCCATGCATGTCCACACATATGTCGATATCGGGGCCGACTTGCTTTCGGGCAGCGGCGATTTGATCATACATCCTTCTTAATTCAGAGGGATTTGCAGTCCAATTATATGCATCGTATTTATTGGGATCATTGGCTTGATCTATGTCAAATTTAATTGCATTAAACCCCATATCCACCGCCTTCTGTGCTGCATCAGCAAAATCAGAGGGTTTAGGTAATTTAGTTTGATATAGAGCTGTGTCCATATAGACACGGATTTTATCCCTAAATTTTCCACCTAATAATTGGTACACCGGTAAACCCAAAGCCTTTCCTGCCAAATCCCAAAGGGCACTTTCTACCGCAGACAAAACGGCTACATACATGCCCGACTGAGCTCCAGCAAAAAATCCGCTTTTACGTATGTCCTCAAACAATCGATGAACATTCAAAGGGCTTTTGCCAATGATCCTTTGGCCCATCATTTTTACTAAATGATAAGTTCCCGGAGTTGCATCCGCACCTTCTCCCACGCCATAAATACCTTGATTCGTAAAAATTTTAACATACAGGTGGTAGCCTCCACGAATATATCCACATTTAATGTCGGTAATTTTCAAGTCGGCAGGAGCCGACATTTTTGGATTATCACTGATGGCCTCTTCGTAGCGACCACCCCAGTGAAACATAGATCCCGACATTAAGGCCGAAGCAGCCAAAGATCCATTTTTAAAAAACTCGCGTCTATCTGATTTATTTTTCATTTTCTTAAATTTTTACCAAGTCCTACCTTTCAAAAATTCTTGTATTTGTGCCTTAGGAACTGGCAATTTGTCTATTTTGTCATTTAACCATTTTGAGAAATCTTTTTCGATTTCCTCGCTCCAACGATTGTCAATTTGACCAGGGGTATATTTTTGCTCACGTAAACGCTGATGCCCAAACATATCCCTCAAACGAACAATCTCAGAGGTCTTTACCACTTTTTCCAATAAATGTGGAGGGATGAAAATCACTCCGCCATCTCGACCTAAAACCACGTCTCCCGGAAGAACCGTTGCTTTTCCGATACGTGTGGGGGTATTTATTCCCACCAACGTAGTATTCAACTCCCCATCGGGATTATTTAAATGATGGGAAGGATGATAGGTGCGAAAAAAGGAGGTAAACCTACCTAATTCCTTTAACCCATTGATGTCGCGAACAGCACCATTGTACACAATGCCATTGCCCGTTTTAGCATAAATGGAGTTTCCTAGATTATCGCCAATCGTCGGACCATCCTCATGAGCACCAAATTGGTCTACCACATAAACATCGCCTTTGACTAGCATGTCAATTGGCCATGAATTTTGAGACTTGATTCTTCCATCTTTGGTATGACCACGATCGTCAATCACCCGTTGGATATCAGGGCGACCCGGCATAAAAGTAGCGGTTAGCGCACGGCCCACTAAAACACTATCGGGGTTGATGGTTTGCCAACCGTCTTCATAATTATGCTTAAAGTTTTCATTTTTCAATACTGCCCAGGCCTCTTCCAATGTCACGGATTTAAGCCTTTGCAATAAAGCATCTGAGGCCTTTGGTCGGCCGTCAGCAAAACGTTCCCCTTTCCATAAAGGAGTCAAAAAAAGCATTTCCTCCTTGGAAATTTGTTGGCCCCACGCGAACGTCGATACCCATAACATTGCGAAAACTCCGATTATTTTTTTCATCCGAATTACCAATTTTTATCTTTCAAAATTTTGGCTAATTCCGCTTTCGACATCGGACGCTTATCTGGATTTTCGTCGGCCCATTTAACAAAATCAGCCTTGATATCCTCCGTCCATTTTTGATCTATTTGCCCTGGCGTATATTTTCCTTGCTTCAAACGTAAATGACCGAACGCATCTGTCATGCCAATAAACTCAGATGTTGAAATTACCTTTTCGGCTAAATGAGCAGGAATAAAAATAACACCTTCTTTTTTACCTAAGATCAAATCACCAGGTAAAACCGTAGCACGACCAATGCGAATAGGATAATTAATTCCCGTAAGCATTTCATTTTTGATAAATGAAGGATCCATACCACGTACAAAGCCAACAAAACCGTCAATGGCCTCAAGTCCTTCTAAATCGCGGATACCGGCGTCAAACACAATCCCTGTTTTAGACTTTGCATAAATCGAGTTGCCTAAATTATCACCGATCAAAGTACCGTCAATAATCTTGCCATAACCGTCGGCCACGTACACATCATTTTCTTGTAATAAATCAATAGGCCAAGAATTAGAAGAACCTTTGCGATTTTCTGACTTTCCTTTTTCCATGATAGGCGTATTGACATCTGGACGCATCGGCATGTATTGAGCGGTAACTACTCGGCCAGCTAAGGGCTTATTGGGATTTATAATTTGCCAGTTTCCTTCGAATTGACTTTCGTATCCTTCGCCGCGCATTACGCCCCAAGCTTCCTCAATGGAAATTTTGGCTAATCTTTTGACCAAATCATCTGAAACTTTTGGACGGCCATCCGGGAAACGCTCACCCTTCCATTGCTGAGAGTAAGTCATAATCATCTCTTTTGGCATTTGGATATTTTGTCCGAAAGACAAAAATGAAAGGCTAATAGCCAAATAACTCAATATTATTGCTTTTATTTTCATGATATAAATAGGTTTATGTGTAGATAAAAAAGGGTGATGCGAGCATCACCCTTGTAAAATTTAAGACCAATCGCGGTCCCATGAATCAATCTTGGTCCAATCATCTGTAGGAGCAAAGAACATTTCACCTGATTTCAAGTGAGCTTTTACTACCTCTTCGTTCAATTCGACCCCTAACCCTGGCTTATCTGGAACTTTGACAAAACCTTTGTTGAATATTGGCTTTTCAATTCCAGTCACTAAATCCTCCCACCAAGGAACATCGAATGAATGGTGTTCAAGCGCAACAAAATTCTCTGTGGCCGCAGCACAATGAATATTAGCCATAAAGCAAATCGGAGAACCGGCAAAGTGCATCGCCATAGGAACTCCTTTTTCCTCCGCATAATCACCAATTTTCTTCGTTTCCAAAATACCGCCTGAACTAGCTAAATCTGGTTGAATCATATCCACCGCGTGTGCGTCGATCAACTTGATAAATTCTTCTTTCAAGTAAATGTCTTCACCGGTTAACGTTGGCGTATTGATTGCCGACGTAATTTGATGCCATTGTTCGGTATACTGCCAAGGTATCATATCCTCTAACCAAGCTAATTGGTATTTCTCCAACGCATTACCTAAACGAATCGCGGTATTTACATCAAAATGACCAAAATGATCCGCTGCAAGTGGGGTTTCATATCCGATCACATTTCGAACTGTGCCCACATAATCAGCTAAATACTGAATCCCTTTATCGGTTACTTGGATACGTGTGAAAGGATGTTTCGTCCAGCTATATGAACGAGCATTCCCCTTCGCAGATGGATTATTTCCCCATTGTTTCTTTAAGTCCCAATTTTTTCCTCCTACTAAGGTTCCAGGAATATCAGCTAGTATTTGAATACCAAAGTCCATTTTCAAAAATGTCAAACCTAAATTTTGACGTTCCTTCATTTTCTTAGCAAATTCGTTTG
>JABMMK010000012.1 GCA_013205605.1 Cytophagales bacterium
GTTTAATGAATTTAAAATGGAGCTCAGATTAGAGATTCAAATGGCCATACATAAATCTATGAAATGGAGCATTGGCCTATTAGCTTTCATTATTACTTTTTTGAAAGCATTAGAAATGCTTTTAGCCAAATAAAATTAGATTAAAATTGCCTAACCCATAAGACTGATGAATCATAAATCTAAGATTGAAGATATGCTACTTGAAATGATCCAACCAAAATTAACGGAAATTGAGGAGCGATTCAGTCGGGGGGAAGGATTAACCGGTGAGGACGTTAACACACTTTTACTAAAATCACAGTTCAATCATATTAATCATTTAGACCTCCGATTGGATGAAGTGGTGGCTGATGTCGCTAGTTTAAAGACCGATTTCAAGCAATTGGAAAATAAATTTGAAGTATTAGAAACCAAATTTGACGCATTGGAATCTCGCATAGATGCCAAAATCGATTCATTGATTGCACAGTTTAATGAATTCAAAATGGAGCTCAGGTTAGAGATTAAGATGGCTATTCATAAATCCATGAAATGGAGCATTGGCCTGTTAGCCTTCATCATTACTTTTTTGAAAGCATTAGAAATGCTTTTAGCCAAATAATTCAGTTTAAAACTATTTTCCCAATACGATATTAACGATTCGCTTAGGAACGACAATTACCTTAGAAGGAGAAGCGCCTGCTAAAATTTTAATCACCTGCTCGTTCGCTAAAACTCCAGTTTCTATTTCTTTTGGAGAAGCAGAGCTAGAGAAATCAAGCGTTAATTTTACTTTTCCATTAAAAGAAATCGGGTATTTAAATGAATCTTCGTTTAAAAAAGAAGGATTAAATTCCGGGAATTTAGCATAGGATATTTGGCCCGGTATTTCACCAATTGCTACCCATAATTCCTCTGCAATGTGGGGAGCGTAAGGAGATAATAAAATCAGCAACTCCCTCAAAACAGATTTTTTATGGCATTTTAGTTGGCCTAAATCATTCACACAAATCATAAGCGTTGAAACCACCGTATTAAAAGAAAAACGATCTAAATCATCTTTAACCTTTCTAATAGCTGTATGCAAGACTCTTAATTCCTCAGCTGTTGCAGTTTCGTCTACGACTTTTTTTACTTGGGTATTTTCGTCAAAAAACAATCGCCAAACCTTCCGCAAAAAATTATGTGATCCTGAAATTGAATTCGTATTCCAAGGTTTAAATTGCTCTAATGGGCCTAAAAACATTTCATACACACGTAAAGTATCAGCACCATATTTTGTAATTAAATCATCTGGATTAACAACATTGTATTTGGATTTGGACATTTTTTCAACTTCCCAACCGCATATATATTTACCTCCTTCCAGGATAAATTCCGCATCGTCAGGCACGTCATTTCTGGACTTTTTAAATGCATTCAAATCTAAAATGTCATTCTCGACAATGTTTACATCCACATGTAAAACAGCGACTTGATATTTATCCTTTAACCCAAATGAAACAAAAGTGACCTTTTCAGAATCCTTTAATCGATACACAAAATTGGATCTACCTTGGATCATTCCTTGATTGATCAATTTTTTAGCAAACTCCTCTTCATTCACTAACCCTAAATCCTTCAAGAATTTATTCCAAAAGCGACTATAAAGTAAGTGCCCTGTCGCATGTTCAGAACCTCCAATATATAAATCAACCGCTTTCCAATAATCTACAGCTTCTTTTGAAGCAAATTTCTCTTTGTTTTGAGCATCCATATAACGGTACCAATACCAAGAGGAACCAGCCCAACCAGGCATCGTGGACCACTCGTAATCATATTGGTTTTTATATTTCCACTCACCAGATGCACGCCCTAAAGGAGGTTCGCCCGTATCGGTAGGCAAATATTTATCTATTTTGGGCAACTTTAATGGCAATTCGGATTCATCGATCAAATATGGCAACAATTCTCCTTGGGTCGTTGGTTTAAAATAAACCGGAACCGGTTCCCCCCAATATCGTTGGCGAGAAAAAACAGCATTTCGCATTCGATATTGAATCTTTCCCTTCCCAATACCGCGCTGTTCTAACCAAGGGATTAACGTGTTTGTGGCTTCTTTATAAGATAAGCCGTTGATAATACCTGAATTAATGTAATGTCCCTCTTTAGTCGCATCAGCTTGTTTTTCGATTCCTTTTTGAGCATCCAAAATAGAAATAATAGGCAAATCAAAATGAGTAGCAAAATTCCAATCTCGTTGGTCCCCAGACGGCACCCCCATAACAGCTCCCGTTCCATATCCGGCCAACACATAATCGGCTAAATACAATGGTAAGCGCGCATCATTAACCGGATTAATCACATAAGTTCCTGTAAATACGCCAGAAATTTGCTTAACCTCAGAAACGCGATCCAACTCCGACCTTGATTGAGTCCATTTCACATATTCAGCTACAGCTGATTTTTGTTCTGGAGTTGTCAATGAGTCAACCCATTCATGCTCAGGGGCTAACACCATAAAAGATACCCCATAAATTGTATCAACCCTAGTGGTAAAGACTTTGATTTTTTTGTCAACAACATTTTCAATATCAAAAGTAACCTCAGCACCTATTGACTTTCCAATCCAATTCCTTTGTTGCTCCTTGATGGAATCTGACCAATCAACCTCATCTAAACCCGTCAATAATCGATCTGCATAAGCGGTGATTCGCATGGACCATTGGCGCATTTTTTTCTGCTCAACAGGATAGCCACCACGCTCAGAAAAACCATCTTTAACCTCATCATTAGCCAAAACAGTGCCCATGGCAGGACACCAGTTCACCACCGAATCATCTAAATAAGCTAGTCGAAAGCCCAGTGTATATTTATATTTTTCTTCTTCAGAATAGGAATTCCACTCGTCAGCTGTTATTCTAGACAATTCCTCATCACAAACAGCCCGCAGATTCACAGAACCCTTTTTGTTTAAAATCTCAATCAAGGTGTCAATCGACTCGGCCTGATCTGTTTCCTGATTATACCATGAATTAAATAACTTCATGAAAATCCACTGAGTCCACTTGTAATAGGAAGCATCAGAAGTCCTCACTTCACGCGACCAATCAAAAGAAAAACCCATGTTTTTCAATTGTTCGATATATTTGGCAATGTTATTTTCAGTCGTCACAGCAGGGTGTTGACCCGTCTGAATCGCATATTGTTCTGCCGGCAAACCAAATGAATCAAAACCCATGGGATGCAAAACCTCAAATCCCATTAGCCTTTTATAACGCGATATAATGTCGGACGCGATATAACCCAGTGGATGCCCCACATGCAAACCGGCACCCGATGGATACGGAAACATGTCAAGTACAAAATACTTGGGTTTGTTTTTATTTATTTGAGATTTGAATGTTTCATTTTTTTCCCAAAAAGATTGCCATTGCTTCTCAATCTCACGAAACTGATACTCTGAACGCATAAAATTTATATAATCATGTAAAGAACTCGCAAATTAAGTCTTTTTTGTTAAAAAATATTTACTCTACTTTATTGGTAGATTAAGTAAAGTCTATTAGCTTTGTAGAGAATAAAATTTGATTATGTCTTTACCCAATGAGCCAAGTAATTTTAACAGAAAGTTTCCAAGCCTTTACAAGGCCTTACAAATTATATGGAAAAGAGAAAGAAGTGTTACTGAAATAATCATCCATTTAAGTAATGCATTAGGCCTAATGATCGTTGGCCATCTCCTATTTAGCTACCTCACAACAGAAAATTTAATCGCTATTTTCAATTCAGTCGACTCTGAAATTCTATACTATATTGCCGGTGGATTTATTGCCCAAATGATCGATGGTGCACTTGGCATGGCTTATGGGGTTACGGCAACCACCTTTTTATTGTCTGTCGGCATAACGCCTGCAGCAGCATCGGCTTCTGTTCATGCTTCCGAAGTATTCACCTCGGGCGTTTCAGGGTATATGCATTTGAAATTTGGCAACGTTAATTCTAAATTATTTAAAACATTGGTTATTCCAGGCATCATAGGTGCCATTTTAGGAGCATACGTATTATCAAGTTTGGAAGAATATTCCACGTTTATTAAGCCCATCGTGTCCATATATACCTTGTTTTTAGGTGTCATTATCATTCGAAAAGCATTAATTAAAAGAATGGAAAAGCGCCAGCTCAAACGTGTGGGTATCCTTGCACTTTTTGGGGGTTACCTTGACTCAATCGGTGGTGGCGGATGGGGACCTATCGTTTCATCTACCCTAATCGCATCAGGTAGACATCCAAAATATACGATTGGCAGCGTTAATTTAACCGAGTTTTTTGTCTCGCTCGCCTCTTCCATCACCTTTTTTACGGTCATTGGTTTAGGTTATTGGCAAGTGATTATTGGCCTAATTCTGGGCGGTGTTGTCGCCGCGCCCATAGCGGCCAGACTAGCCAACAAACTTCCCGTGAAATCCATGATGATATTAGTCGGCATGGTGATTATCATCGTCAGCCTCCGACAAATTATTTTAGGAGTCCCCAAATTTTTCTAATCGACCACCAACTTCTTTAAGCTTATTTGGTTTTTAGAAGAAGTGAATTTTATAAAATAGACACCTCTTGGAATTTGAGATATGTCCAACCTAGCAGGATAAAGCTTCTCCATTTGTACATTAGCGATTATTTTTTTGCCCATAATATCAATCAGTTCATACGTACCATTTTCATTCGCCATGATTAGAACATATTCTTTACTAGGGTTTGGCCATATCTGAAGCGAAGAATTTTCAATATTGGTAGATAATTCAGACATGAATTTATTTTGCAATAAAGGACAGCTCCTGTAAGCAAACCAACATTTATATCCATTAAACCATCTTGATTCCAATCGGTAAATAAAGGCCGATCAACAGAGCATAAGACTGACTTAATTTAAAATAAAGACTTTGACCTAAAATTTGAGCACTAAAAACCATTAAAAAAAGGAATACTAAATTTTTCATTCGATATTTGTAAACGCAATATGCAAATTGGAGCATTAAATATAAAATGAAGGTTACTAATTCATTGCTTTTAGAGAAATTTTTATCCTCCTCTGGGATATCGACCGACACCCGAAAAATAGAAAAAGGAAATCTCTTTTTTGCATTAAAAGGGCCTAATTTCAACGCCAATATACATGCCAAAGAAGCCTTAGAAAAAGGAGCATCCTTTGCGGTGATTGATGATCCCGAATTTGATTTAGGAGACAAAACATTATTAGTACAAGATGGCTTAAAAGCTTTGCAAGATTTAGCCCTCCAATATCGAAAAACCTTAACCATTCCCATCATTGGGCTTACGGGCTCGAATGGAAAAACCACCACCAAAGAACTTATTTTTTCTATTTTATCTCAAAAATACCAATGCTTTGCGACCGCCGGCAATTTAAATAACCACATAGGAGTTCCACTATCCATTCTATCCATCAAGCCCAATGACGAAATTGCTGTCATCGAAATGGGGGCCAATAAACAAGGTGACATTAAAGAATTAGCCGATATTGCACAACCTACACATGGCTTGATTACCAATATTGGCAAAGCACATTTAGAGGGTTTTGGAGGAATCGAGGGGGTGAAAAAAGGAAAAGGAGAATTGTTCGACTTTTTAGCTCAAAATTCTTCCCCCGTATTTTTGCCAGAAATCAAGAATGTGGTTCACGAAATGTATGCAGAAAGAGTATTCCATCATACGATTTTGGCGAATCAAGACATGCCTATTCAGTTGGTCGCATCGACGCCCACCATCATTTACCAAACCACATCAGGAGAAAAAATAACAACCCAATTACCTGGAGTTTATAATTTTGAAAATATTCAAATGGCCATCGCCATAGGAAAGCATTTTAAATTAACAGATGCGGCATGCAATCAAGGCATTGCGAATTACCTGCCTTCCAACCACCGATCTCAGTTCATCAAATCTGGAAGTAACCAGGTTTTAATGGATGCCTATAATGCAAATCCCACTTCGATGCATGTGGCCATCAGCCATTTTGCTGGAACCCTGAATGACCCAAAAGTTTTAATCTTAGGTGATATGTTTGAATTAGGCGAGGAATCTATGAAAGAACATGCGGATCTAGGGAAATTAATTTCAACATTCAAATTCGAAAAAATATTATTAGTGGGTGAACAAATGCAACACGCACTCGTTCATCTTCCTCAAGCATTTTATTTCCCAGATAAATTCGGATTGCATAATTGGCTTCAAGATAACCACATTAACAATTCATTTATACTAATCAAAGGTTCTAGAGGAATTCAATTAGAAAGTGTTCTCCCTTTTTTAGCTATATAAAACGAGGAATTCGAGTCAAATATCAAAAAATAGTTGACCATTAAATAGGAGTTTATTTAGATTTTGCGTCTGAAGAAAAAAAAGTTTAAATTTGCACTTTATTAAGATAACAAGCATAAAAAATATGGCATTAACAGCAGGTACTTATGTACCATTCAAAGTCAAAGATATTGCATTGGCCGATTGGGGTCGCAAAGAAATTCAATTAGCAGAAGCAGAAATGCCAGGCCTAATGGCATTGAGAACAGAATTCGGAAAAGCGCAACCTTTGAAGGGAGCTCGTATCGCAGGATGTTTGCACATGACGATTCAAACAGCCGTTTTAATTGAAACTTTAATTGCTTTAGGTGCGGAAGTTACATGGTCATCATGTAACATTTTCTCTACACAAGACCATGCGGCTGCAGCCATTGCTGCGGCAGGTATTCCCGTTTATGCTTGGAAAGGCATGAACGAAGAAGAATTCAATTGGTGTATCGAGCAAACGCTATTTTTTGGAGAAGATAAGCAACCACTCAACATGATTTTAGATGATGGTGGTGATTTAACCAATATGGTTTTTGATGAATATCCTGAATTGATTAAAGAAATTAAGGGTCTATCTGAAGAAACTACCACTGGAGTTCATCGTTTGTATGAGCGTATGAAGAATGGCACTTTGTTTTTGCCAGCGATCAACGTAAACGACTCGGTCACTAAATCTAAGTTTGATAACAAATATGGTTGCAAAGAGTCTTTAGTAGACGCCATTCGTCGTGCGACAGATTTGATGTTGGCCGGAAAAGTAGCCGTTGTAGCAGGTTATGGTGATGTAGGAAAAGGTTCAGCTGAATCTTTAAGAGGTGCTGGTTGCCGAGTTTTAGTCACTGAAATCGATCCAATTTGTGCGCTTCAAGCTGCCATGGATGGTTTTGAAGTGGTTCCAATGGATGAAGCTGCCACTAGAGCTAATATTTTTGTTACTGCCACAGGTAATGTAAAAATCATTCGTGATCGTCACTTTAAATTGATGAAGGACAAAGCGATCGTTTGTAACATTGGTCATTTCGACAATGAAATTGACATGGAGTGGTTGAACACTAACTACGGTCAAACAAAAGATCAAATCAAACCACAAGTTGACATGTATACCATCGATGGTAAAAATGTTATCGTGTTAGCAGAAGGACGTTTAGTTAACCTTGGCTGCGCGATGGGTCACCCATCTTTTGTTATGTCAAATTCATTCTGTAATCAAACATTGGCACAATTAGAACTTTGGGCTAATTCAGCTAATTATGAAAATAAGGTTTACATCTTACCTAAACATTTAGATGAGAAAGTAGCTTTCTTGCATTTAGCTCACATTGGCGCTAAACTAGAGGTATTAGAAAAAGAGCAGGCAGATTATATTGGTGTTCCGGCTAACGGGCCATTCAAGCCTGAGCATTATCGCTATTAGTCGATTATTAAAACAAATAAAAAAGCTGCATGTAACCCCTGCAGCTTTTTTTACATTAAAAATTTACCCTAAGCAATTAGAGGAAAATAAATGCGCTTTTGTTTATTTAAAAATTTAACAAAAAGCCGTATTTTTGAAGATAATCTGAAATGAAAAATATGAAATTTGGCGTTGTAGTATTTCCTGGTTCTAATTGCGATGATGACACAGTAGGAGTTATTGAAAGTTTAGGCCACGAGGCTGTCAAACTTTGGCACAAAGAAACAGATTTACAAGGCTGTGATTTCATCATTATCCCCGGTGGATTTTCGTATGGCGACTACCTTCGTTCGGGTGCCATTGCTCGCTTTTCCCCCATCATGGACCATGTCATAGCACATGCCAAAAACGGAGGTTATCTCATGGGTATATGTAACGGATTTCAAGTATTGGTCGAAGCACATTTGCTTCCCGGTGTTCTCCTCAGAAACAATTCGCAAAAATTTATATCAAAAAATATTTTCCTAAAGACGGCGACCAACAACTCCTTGTTAACGCAAGAACTTGATCTAAACAAAGCGTTTAAAATACCCATCGCGCACGCAGAAGGCAGGTACTTTACGGATGAAAAAACGTTGAAAAGTTTACAGGCCAACGATCAAATCCTGTTCTATTATTGTGACGAAAATGGGAACGTCAATGAGGCAGCAAATCCGAATGGTAGCTTGCTTAACATAGCGGGTATTTGCAATGAGCAAAGAAACGTATTTGGTCTTATGCCGCATCCGGAAAGAGCCGCTGATCCCGATTTAAATAATACGGATGGGTTGGAGATTATGCGCCAACTAATTCTAGAAACGGTTTCTTAATCCGTAATAAAATTACCTTAGGTCATTGACCGAAACACCAGGAAATGATTTCTTGTTAAAAGTGAAGTAGGCATCATCCACCCCGGCCTTTGGATTGAATTTTGTGATCTTAAAATTCTGTTTCTTTCCTGCTTTATTGACAATCGTCCACTCCTTCACTTTAAAGCTAATGGTTTCTATCTTTAAACTAATTTTTTGAACCTGTGCCGACTTAATCGTTGGCGCTAATTCCAACGTTGAAACACCGGCAGCCTCAGATATCAAATTAATCTTATACTGCTTTTTATCAAACGAATAAATCTTAGCTGGATTCAAATCACCTTCTTCAGGGTCAAAGCCCGAAATATTCACTTCATTAATTTCTTTAATATAAGTAGACACCTCTTTCCCGTTATTGAAAATTTCTTGGCCTGCTGTTTTTAACCTGAATTTAGTCCCCCTCACGGTAATCGAACCCGACATCACTCCACTTCCATCTGTCTGATAAGAAAAGTTAGCTGAAAAAGAAGCTAACGATTTGTACATTTTTTGCATGCCGTCAACAATCGATAATGCCTTTGAAGATTGGCCAAAAGTACCCAGCGAAATAAATAAACAAACAGAAATGCAAAGCAATTTTTTCATACCCATTTTAGAGATTTTTTAATATTTCTTCTAATTCAGTTTCAGACTTCACTAATACCTCTCTCGCCTTAGATCCTCCAAAAGAACCGACGATACCCACTGATTCTAATTGGTCAATCAAGCGACCCGCCCGGTTATAGCCCAATTTCAATTTTCGTTGAATTAAAGACGTACTACCTTGTTGGTGCATCACCACTAAACGTGCCGCCTCCTCAAAAAACGAATCTCGATTTGCTGGATCAAAGTCCCCCCGATCTTGGCCACCCATTTCCTCCGAATCAGGCTCAGGTAACAAATAAGCAGACGCGTAACCTTGTTGGTTCCCAATAAACTCGCAAATCTCTTCCACCTCTGGAGTATCCACAAAAGCACATTGCAAGCGTATAACCTCAGAACCCATCGATAAAAGCATATCACCCATTCCCACTAATTGGTCTGCACCGCTAGCATCTAAGATCGTTCTAGAGTCAATTTTTGACATGACTTTAAACGATAATCTCGCCGGGAAGTTTGCCTTAATCGTACCTGTAATTACATTAACAGACGGACGCTGCGTGGCAACCACCAAGTGTATGCCTATCGCACGGGCCAACTGTGCCAATCGGGCAATCGGATGTTCCACTTCTTTCCCAGCGGTCAACATTAAATCCGCAAGCTCATCGATCACCAAAACGATATAAGGCATAAAATCATGCTCATTGGGATTCAATCGGCGATTAATAAACTTCTGATTGTATTCCTTTATATTTCGACAACCCGCATCCTTCAGCTTATCATAACGCATGTCCATCTCCTTGCAAAGTGAATTAAGCGTACTCACCACTTTTTTGGTATCTGTAATAATGGCCTCCTCCGAATCTGGGAGACAAGCCAAAAAGTGCCTCTCTAATTTATTAAATAGGGAAAGTTCTACTTTTTTCGGATCAACCAATACAAACTTTAGCGTAGCTGGATGTTTTTTGTAAATCAACGAAGTCAACAACATATTTAAGCCGACCGACTTTCCTTGACCCGTGGCACCGGCCATCAATAAGTGTGGCATTTTGGCTAAATCCGCCACAAAAATTTCATTTGAAATAGTTTTACCCAATGTAATAGGTAGATCATACGTAGATTTTTGGAATTTTTCAGAACCAATAACGGCCCGAACTGGAACCATCTCTCTATTCTTATTGGCGACCTCAATCCCTATAGTGCCTTTTCCTGGCATTTGACCAATAATCCGAACCCCCATAGCCGCTAAAGAAAGTGATAAATCATCTTCCAAAGAAGTTATTTTACTTACGCGTACACCCGCTTTAGGAATAATCTCATATAAAGTAACCGTAGGCCCAATCGTAGCCTCTATCTTCTGAATACCAATGCCATAATTCAATAAAGTCTCTACAATCTTCTCCTTATTCTCCTTCAACTCATCCATGGTCACTTGAGTCGTTTGATTTTTCTGATCATACTCCTTCAATAAATCCAAGGTAGGATATACATATTTAGGTAAATCGGCCGTAGGGTCATATAAACCAAATTGCTGAACCAAATCATTCGCTTTAAGCTCCTGTCCCGCTAAGCTAGAATCTTCCACTTCCTCCACTGGAGTCTCTTCAACAGCCACCTTGTAAGTAAACGATAAATCATCTTCAGCAGCCACCTCTTCGGGTTGCAAAATTTCTTCTAAGTTAATATCCTCCACTCCTTTTTCAGGAGGAACAATCGGCCTAAAAACCTCTAAATCTTCATTGTCCTCGTGAATACTAGGCCCATCTTCATCAATAAAATCATCTGCAAATTCTGTAGGCAACCCTTCAGCCAAATCTCTAGAGGCTTTTGCTTGCGACAATCCAGATCCTGCCTTGGAAGACTTAGGGTTCAATTGATAAAATATAACGAGGAAGACAAAGCCAACAAACATGATCAGAAATACAGAAAGGTATCCAATGAGTTGGTTTAACTTTTCATTAATAAAAAAACCGACTCCCCCACCCAAAGAATGAGGTAAATCCAATTGGAACACCAAAAAACCTGCCACTAAACTCCCCCAAATAATGTAAAATAAGACTTGCCAAGAAAGGCGATCCAAGGGATATAATTCACGCTTAAAACCTAATTTTAAGGCTGATAAATAAAAGAGAGGAATCAATAAAAAAGAGGACCAACCAAAAGTCCTAAACAAAAAGAAATGGGCAATTTTGGCCCCTAACAAACCTGCAAAATTCTTAACAGGGATATCAGATCCATTTAATACGTCGATTGAACCCTGCTCTAATTCACTTTGATCAGCGACGCCAACAAAAAAATTAGACGCAAATGCGACCAACAACAAAGTGCCAACCCCAAACAAAAAAGCTGCAAAAATAATTCGAAAGCGGAAGAAACCTGGACCAGAAGTACCGTCCTTTTTAGCTCCCTTTTCAAAATCAATTTGAAGCGTGTTTGATGTATTAACGATCTTTTTGGCCATAAATAAAAAGTGTTTTAATGTATAAATTTCGACTTTTTGATTTGATTTACAAAATCATTTTACAAACCATTTTTTAGGACTGCCTGATTGATTTTTTTTATCAAACCCGGCCCTTCATATACAAACCCGGAATAAAGTTGAAGTAAACATGCCCCAGCTTTCAATTTTTCTATCGCATCCTCCGCAGAATGAATGCCACCCACACCTATAATGGGGATTTTACCTTTCGACTTATCATGCAAATAGGCGATCACTTCGGTAGACCTTTCTCGCAATGGCCGACCGCTTAAGCCGCCCATCTCATTAGTCAATTTGGCCGCAGAGTTCAAGCCATCCCTTGAAATTGTCGTATTCGTGGCAATGATACCAGCTAATTTAGTTTCTATTACAATCTCAATGACATCATCTAATTGCTCATTGGTTAAATCCGGGGCAATTTTTAATAAGATTGGCTTAGGTTTTTGCTTACTTTGATTCAATTTCTGCAACCTCATCAACAACTTTTTCAAGGGCTCTTTTTCTTGCAAAGCCCTTAAATTGGGGGTATTGGGCGAACTTACATTGACAGCAAAATAATCCACATCGTTGAACAACATTTCAAAGCTTAAGCAATAATCATCCTCCGCCTCTTCAATTGGCGTAACTTTATTTTTACCTAGGTTACCACCTACAATCACTTTCGACTTTCGAGCGGCCAAACGCTTTTGCATGGCAAACATGCCGTCATTATTAAATCCCATCCGATTTATTAAGGCCTCATCTTGGGGCAAGCGGAAAAGTCGGGGAGTGGGATTTCCAGCTTGCGCCTTAGGAGTAACCGTTCCCACTTCAATAAATCCAAATCCAAGATTTGCATAATCATCCACCGAATAAGCATTCTTATCAAATCCCGCGGCTAAGCCAACCGGGTTTTCAAATCTTAAACCAAATACCTCTCGCGCTAAATCTTTGTGTTTAAACCCATAGACCCAATTGAAAATCAAAGAAACACCCGGAACTTTCATAATCAAACGCAAACCATGGGCAACTATAAAATGAGCAAGCTCTGGATTAACTAAGAATAAGAGAGGTTTAAGAATATTTTGATAAAACATAGATTCTTTAAAAAATAAAACGATGTAAAAATACAACATTTGGCCAAATTTATGGGAATAAAACAAGGATAAAATGTAGATTTTATAGCGTAGATTAAAATAAATTCATTGCTTGACGAAAGTCTCAAAAAAAACAATAATTTTAACCATCCTTCGGTTAATCAAGCATTTAATAAAAATTAAAGCCTATGCTAAGTCGAGTTGCTAACTCCATTTATTGGATGAATCGTTATATTGAAAGAGCGGATAATTACGCGCGTTTCATCTCCGTTAATTTCAATTTAGCTTTGGATCTTCCGCCTAATGTGCCCGAGCAATGGGAGCCCTTGATTGTAGCTACTGCCGATCACTTCAATTTTTTCGAGCATTATCCCGTGGCCAATCGTGAAAATGTATTGCATTTTATGACGTTTGACGTGGACAACCCCAACTCCATTTTGTCTTGTTTATATAGCGCGCGTGAAAATGCACGCACCATTCGAGAAAGCATTTCAAAAGAAATGTGGGAATATGTCAATCAAATTTATTGGAAAGTAAAGGATCGAGTGGAGGGAAGTAAAAATTGGGAAATATCACGTTATCAAGGTTTTTTAGAAGAAATAAAATCCGGGAGCCAACTATTTTACGGAATAGTCGACTCGACGATCACCAGAGGTGAAGGTTGGCATTTTGGCCAAATGGGTAAATTATTAGAGCGCGCAGATAAAACGACGCGTTTTTTAGATGTAAAATACTTTACCCTACTTCCTGATATTGATGCTATAGGATCACCCTTAGACCTATTATTATGGTCAGCCGTTTTAAAATCAGTCTCTGCCTACAATATGTTTCGCCAGCAATATAAGGTGATTAGTCCTACACATATCGTGGAATTTTTAATTCTCGACAAAAGCTTTCCTAGGTCCGTTGTTCATTGTCTACAAGAAGCAGAATTGTCACTTTACGCGATTTCAGGCACCTCTTTTGATCATGGGTATTCAAATGCAGCTGAAAAGAAAATATCAAAACTTTTATCGGAAATTGAGTTTACTGAAATTGACGATATTTTAAAAACAGGGTTGCACCAATTTTTAGATGATTTCCAATCTAAAAACAATGAAATCGGACAAACTGTATTTAACACCTATTTTGACATTAAGCCTATTAATTAAGATAGGCTTCTAAATAAAAATCGTAATATTGCGCAAAATTACGCAGTTCCCTCATATGACATATTGCTTAGGTATTACAGTGAAAGAAGGCATTATTGCCATTGCCGATACCAGAATCACGGCTGGAAATGAGATGTATTCGAATAAAAAAATCTCCATTCATGAAATTAAAGACCACAGTCTTTTCATCATGACTGCTGGCTTAAGGTCGGTTCGAGACAAAGCTGTTATATACTTTAACCAAACGGTTGAAGAACAAGAATCTGCTTATAATTACATGCATGAGGCGGCAACGGCCTTTGGTCAAATGTTAAAAAAAGTGGCCATAGAAGACCGAGAAACCTTGGAAAAAGAAGGATATCAGTTTAACCTTCATGCGATTGTAGGCGGTCAAATGCCAAAAGACTCGACGCATAAATTATTTTTAATATTTCCTGAGGGGAACTGGATTGAAATAAATGATGGGCTTAAATACCAGATTATTGGCAATTCAAATTATGGCAAACCCCTTTTAAATAGAAATCTTACCCATGACACATCTTTGAAAGATGCGTTAAAAATGGGCTTTCTTTCGTTTGACGCGACCCAAGTAAGCACGAACGATGTGGATTACCCCATTGACGTAGTCGTTTATGAAAAAGATAGTTTTAAGGCAAAAGAGGTGCGTTTATACAAAGAAGATATGCAAAAAATTTCTGACGAGTGGAATATCGCATTGAAAAATTCGTTAGAAAGTATTGACGAAGAATGGATGAAAAGTTTAATTTCATTGCCTAGCCCATCTGCTAAATGATCGCAAAAATCAAGCACTTGCTTACCTATCATTATAGCGCAGCTGTAAACCTAGAGCCTCATGTCTTATATTTACATCCTAGAAAAAGCTCGTTATTGACAATCAATTCGTTCACTTTAGATGTCAACCCAAAGCCTGTTCAAATTTCTAAAAACTTAGACCCTGAGGGCAACATTCAAAATATATTATTCTTCAAAGAACCTACTGATTTCCTACAGATTGAGATGAATGCGGTGGTCGAAACAACTGAATTTAATCCTTTTGACTTTGTTTATTTCCCCTTTGAGAGTAAAACATTGCCCTTAAATTATACCCATTCCTATCAAAAAACACTGAGTCCTTATTTAGGCCAAGAAGGACTCAACTCCCTAGTGGAGCAAACCGCAAGGCAAATTGCTTCTCAAGTCAAATGGAATACCTCCTCATTTTTATCCGAATTAAATGAATTTATATTCAAGCAATTTGCCTATGAAATTAGGGAAGAAGGTGCCCCTAACTCAGCAGAATATACGTTGGTCAATCGGAGAGGCTCATGTCGTGATTATGCCGTTTTATTTTCTGCCTTGTGCAGAGCTTTGGGCTTAGCCACTCGCTTTGTTAGTGGATATTATGTGGGCGTTGCTCCTGTGGATGTTCCTAATCAAACGCATCATTTACATGCTTGGGTGGAAGTGTACTTACCGGGAGGCGGTTGGCGTGGGTATGACCCAACCCAACATGAAGTCGTGGCAGGAAATCACATTCCCTTGGCCGCTTCGTGTTTGCCAGAAGAAATCACTCCCGTATTTGGGTCCTATCGAGGGTCGGCCAGTTCCGAACTCATGACCGAAGTAAGTATTGAGCGCGTTTAGCCGATTAACAATTGGGCCAAAAGATAATCTGCAATCAGAATGGCAATACATGAATTAGTCACCGCAGATGTACTTGCCTTACCCACTTCATAAGCCCCACCTTGTGTGTGAAAACCCTGAAAGGAAGAAATCGTTACCACAATAAAAGAAAAGACAACCGATTTAATTAAGGCAAAAAACATATAATTGCCTTTAAATTGAAATTGAAGTCCGTGAATGTATTCTTGAGGAGAAATGGAACCGGTCAACCAACCTGCCAAATAACCCCCATATATGGCTAAAAAACAGGCTAATGTGACTAACATCGGAAAAGTCAACATAGCTGCAATGATCTTGGGAAGTACTAAATAAGACCTAGAATTTATCCCCATTACCTCCAAAGCATCTATTTGCTCCGTGATTCGCATGGTGCCTAATTGGCCCGCGATGTTAGAGCCAATTTTTCCAGCCAAAACCACACATGTAATCGTAGGCCCCATCTCTAAAATAGTGGTATCACGAACGATTAAACTGATAATGTATTGCGGAACAAACGGATTGTCCATGTTGGCAGCCGTCTGCACGCACGTCACAGCGCCCAAAAATGAAGATACAATAGCAACAATCAAGATGGAACTTATCCCGATATCAATGCACTCCTGCATAATTAAAGGCCAATAAACTCTGAATTTTTCACGATTTGTAAAAAGCTTACCTAGGAAGATTAAATATTTGCCTAATTTTGACATGGATTTTAGATTAAACCATTTTGTCAAAGATAATGAAGAAATCAATCATAATTAGTGGGGGAAGTCAAGGAATTGGAAAAGCCTTAGTAAAAAAGTTTTTAGAAAACGGATTTCAAGTGTTTACCTGTGCCCGAAACGCCGAAAAATTAGAAAGCCTAAAACGTGAGTTGGACCACCCTCTCCTACATACTTTTATGGCAGATTTAAGCGATAAAAAACAGGTTTTAGCCTTTGCAAATTGGGTATTAAGCCAAGAAAATAAAATTGACATCCTCATTAATAATGCGGGTTATTTTTTACCAGGCCAAATTCAAAATGAAGAAGATGGTGTTTTAGAAAGACAAATTGAGGCTAACCTTTACAGCGCTTATCACTTAACCAAAGCCATTTTACCTGGCATGCAAAAATCTAACTCTGGACATATTTTTACCATCTGCTCCACGGCTTCCATCACGGCATATACCGCTGGGGGATCCTATTGCATCAGTAAATTTGCCTTATTAGGTTTTACTAAAGTGTTGAGAGAAGAATTGAAAACACAAGGAATTAAAGTCACCGCGGTCCTTCCAGGCGCTACCTTAACACCCGCCTGGGATGGAGTTAATTTACCCGATTCAAGATTTATTCCTGCAGAAGATGTGGCTAACACTATCTTTTCGGCTTCTATCATGAGTGTGTCAACCGTCATTGAAGAAATATTAATTCGCCCGCAGTTGGGTGACATTGAACTATGATTTTTGAAATAGAATATAAGCTTGAAAATATTTCTAATGCTGTAAAACAGCTTTTAGAGGCGATCAACCATGGGCCTAAGATATGGTTATTTAGAGGAGAAATGGGAGCGGGAAAAACGACTTTGGTGAAAGAAATAGGCCAACAACTAAAAATCAAATCCCTCGTACAAAGTCCCACTTTCTCACTGGTCAATCCCTATGAAACAGAATCAGGTGAGATCATTTATCATTTTGATTTGTACCGACTAGAAAACGTACATGAGGCCATCGATATTGGCATCGAAGAATACCTTGATTCAGGCCATTTATGCTTTATCGAGTGGCCAGAAAGAGCCGAAATTCTGTGGAATATCCCTCATGTCAACATAGAGATTGTACATTTGACTGAATTTAGCCGTAAATTGACCTGTAATTGGCAATCATGACAGAAACTACTCCCTTTCAGGAGATATTGGCCCAACAAGGAATCATGACGATGGAGGCCATGAATTGGACCAAAAAAAATGCAAAATCCATTCAAATTGGGATTCCAAAGGAGGATTCTAAGGATGAAAATCGGGTTGCATTGAGTCCCCAAGCGGCCCAACTTTTAATTTCCAATGGCCATGATGTATGTGTAGAAAAATCTGCCGGTGAGCGCGCAGGATTTAATGACGCTGATTATCTTTTAGCAGGTGCCAGCGTGACAGAAAATCAAAATCAAGTTTGGCAATGTCCACTCATCATCAAAATAAATGCGCCTACCCTTGATGAAATTAGCCATATGAAAATGGGGCATGCCATCATTTCGTGTGCATCCCAACATCAACTAAGTTCTGAGGCTATCGACCAATTAAACCAGAAAAAAATCCTGGCCATTGGACTTGAATATGTAGAAGATAACGGCGGCGAATACCCCTTTGTCAAAATAATGGCTGAAATTGCTGGCCAATTAGTTCTTCCCATCGCCAGTGAATTATTACGCAATAAAGAAGGTACAGGTATTTTATTAGGCAATGTCACAGGAGTTCCACCCTTTAATTTAGTTATTTTAGGTTCAGGTCATGTGGCCGAACAGGTTGCCAGAGCCGCATGGCATTCAGGGATTCAAATGCAAGTTTTTGATAAAGACATTTATAAATTACAAAGGCTAAAAAGCACTTTAGGTTTTCCATTAATTACCCAAGTCATTGACTCAGAAAATTTACCCAAAGCACTCCAAGAAGCCACCGTCATCGTGGGCGCTTTGAGATCTGATTCTGGCATTACCCCATGCGTGGTGACCGAAGAAATGGTGGCCAATTTAAAAGAAGGCGCGCTCATTATTGACGTTTGCATCGACCAAGGGGGCTGTTTCGAGACTTCCGAAATGACCAATTTGAAAAATCCAACGATCACAAAATACGGGATTACCCATTATTGTGTACCCAATATTCCATCCTTAGTCTCAAAAACTTCCAGTCTTGCCATCAGTAATTTAATTACTTCTTTTGTTTTAAAAACAGGAAAAACGGGAGGAATTGAAGAGATGCTTTGGCAAGGGAAATCATTTATGAAAGGAGTATATTGCTATAAAGGACACGTTACCCATACCTTAATTGGCAAATTATTCAAAAAACCTGTCAAGGATATCCAACTATTATTAATGAATTAATCGGCCATGCTAGAAGATTATACTGCCATTTCAAATGCCCCGAATTCACCTGATTTAAACGGTAAATACCTAGGCCTCATTTCGACTGATTTCATTAAAGTCTCAGATACCTTAAAGGAAGCCGCATATCAAGTAAAGAAAAGAGGATTTTCCGATTTTCCCATTTTTGTTACTTCCCAAAGGCCCATCGAGATAGGTCAGAAGTTAATTGGCGTCAACGAGCTAAACGAAAATAAATGGAACTACCATGCTTCCATGATGGAGGAATTTGTACAGCGTAATTTAATTGCCGAAGAAAATATCGAACTATTTGTGCAAAACTATAAGGACATTGAGGAATTTGCATGCCTATTTGTCGTGGATGGGCAATTTACCAATTTTGTATTCATCCCATTCCCAGAAGAAAACGCGGAATTGCTATAATTTTTTATTTAATGGATGAAAATCCCGCACCATTTGGCTTAAATAGGCCCGATCTAAATGAGTATAAATTTCAGTCGTCAAGATGGATTCATGCCCTAGCATCTCCTGAACAGCTCGCAGATCCGCTCCTCCCTCAATCAAATGTGTCGCAAAGGAATGCCGAAACGTATGCGGACTAATCGTCTTTTGAATACCTGCTTTTTGGGCTAAGTCTTTGCAAATGATAAACACCATCACGCGGCTTAATGGCGACCCACGCCGATTTAAAAACACATAATTAACCGCGGATTTCTTGACTGGAATTTGAGGCCTGATGTGCGCTAAATATAATTTCAAATACGTAAAAGCATCTCGGCCCGATGGGACCAAGCGCTCCTTATCCCCCTTTCCACACACTTTTATAAAACCGTTTTCGATGTACACATCGGTCAATTTCAACCCCACTAATTCCGATACTCGAAGCCCCGCCCCGTATAAAAACTCTAGCATAGTCCGATTGCGAACTCCCTCATTGGTACTCATATCATTGGCCTCCAAAATCAAATTGATTTCATCAAATGAAAGCGTATCCGGCAATTTTCTCCCTTTTTGTGGACTCTTAATATGAACGGTGGGGTCCATCGGAATCTTACCTTCAAAAACTAAATACTGAAAGAAACTTCGGATGCCTGATAAACAACGCGACTGCGTACTTGCTTCTATCCCCAGGCTATGCAAATCTTTTAAAAAATCAAGTATCTGATTTTCTTTTACGTCCAAAACAGGGGTTTGCAAAGGAGTCAAATAAGTGGCTAACTTCCGAATATCACGTATATAAGCCTCCAATGAGTGTCCTGAGAGACCTCTTTCAATCCTTAAATAATGCCCAAAAGTCTGAATTTCATTTTCCCACATGGGCAATTTATTTAAACAATCACATAAATTTAACAGAAATACGTATTTTTACATCGCATTAGATCTAAATATAGACTGGCTCTTATTAAATTCTTTTTCTATGGTACGTCAAAAAATCTTAATTCTGAATGGACCCAACTTAAATTTGTTGGGCACCAGAGAGCCTGAAATTTATGGCCAACAAACATTCGAACAATACCTTGAAGTATTACGAGATAAATTTGAAAAGGAATTTGAAATCTTTTATTTCCAGTCCAATGAGGAAGGTGCCATGATCAATAAATTACACGAAGTGGGGTTTTCCTATGATGGTATTTTATTAAATGCAGGAGGCTATACCCATACGTCTATTGCCCTAGCAGATGCGGTTTCAGCGATAAAAACTCCCGTCATAGAAATTCATATTTCCAATGTGCACGCCAGAGAATCGTATCGTGCGCATAGCTACTTGAGTCCAAAATGCAAGGGCAGTATAGTTGGTTTTGGTTTACCAGGTTACGATTTAGGACTTTATTCATTTCTATAATTCATGCTCTCATTTTATCCAGGTCCTTCCAAGGTTCATCCTGAAGCCCTCGGATTCATCCAAGAGGCCTTTTCCAACGGCGTCGTTAGCATAAATCATCGAAGCGAACGCTTTGAAGTTTTGTTAAAAGACACGCTTCAAATCTTGCATGAAAAATGGAATATCCCTCAGGACTACACACTATATTTTATATCCTCAGCCACAGAAGCATGGGAAATTGTAGCCCAATCGCTCATTAAAGAAAAAAGTCTGCACCTATATAATGGGGCTTTTGGTAAAAAATGGGCACATTATACCCAACAAATTATTCCCAATGCCCATTCATCTGAATTTGGTCTTAATGAAGATTTGAAATCAGTCGCACCTACCTTAAGCACAAAAGATTTTGATACCATCTGCCTAGTCCAAAGCGAAACATCTAACGGTACAGGGCAAACCATTTGCAGATCAGATTTTGATTTAAAAGAAGATGCCATTATAGCTGTGGATGCCACATCAACTATGGGAGGCATTAATTTGCCTTGGTTAGAAGCAGATGTTTGGTTTGCCTCCGTGCAAAAATGCATAGGTATTCCCGCTGGTTTAGGGGTACTTATTTGTTCACCTAAAGCGCTTGAAAGAGCGGCACAACTAAACAAAAAAGTACACTACAATGACGTTCTTCTCATGGAAGAAAATCGAAAACTGTTTCAGACTCATTATACACCGAATGTGCTAAGCATCTACGTTTTAAATAAATTGGCACACTTGCTGCCCAACCTAGCCGTCATTGATCAGCAAACATGGGAGAAAGCGTCAATTTTAACTGATTTTTTTTCGAACGCTAATTCATTCCATTTATCCTTTCTGATAGAAAATCCACTTTTGCGACTTCCCACCGTTTTCGCTTTACAAGGAGAAACTGAACAAATTAAAAGACTTCAACATTTATGTTTAAAAAACAACATTGAATTAGGCAAAGGATACGGAAAATGGAAAGATAATACCATTCGAATCGCAAATTTCCCTAGCCATACCTTAGAAGATTTTAGTCAATTAATTAATCTGATAAATGCTTAGCCATGGAAATCAATTTCAAAGAAATAGTATCCTCCTCCTTAATTTTATTTTCAGTCATTGATATTTTAGGAGCGATTCCAATTATCATCGACCTTAGAAAAAAAAATGGAGATATTCATGCGGGGCAGGCAACCTTAGTATCAGGGCTTATCATGGTGGGATTTTTCTTTGCCGGAAAATTTATCTTAGCTTTTTTAGGGGTGGACACCAACTCATTTGCTGTAGCCGGTGCATTGATTTTATTTCTTATTGGCCTAGAAATGACCCTAGGTAGAAATATTTTCAAAAATGACACTATTACCACTGGGTCCCATTCTATTGTCCCACTCGCTTTTCCGATTATCGCCGGAGCAGGAACCATGACGACATTGATTTCGCTAAAATCACAATTTGAAGAAGTCAATATATTGATCAGTATTTTTATCAATTTGATTTTCATTTACTTGGTATTACGCTCAAGTGTTTGGATTGAAAGGAAACTAGGAAATGCTGGGACACAAATTTTAAGAAAAGTTTTTGGAGTTATTTTGATTGCCATTGCCATCAAAATATTTAAAACAAGACTCTTTTAATATGTCGAAAAAACAAAAATATTATGTCATTTGGGCAGGTCATAAGACAGGTATTTTTGACACTTGGGCTGAAACCGAGCAAAATATTAAGGGATTCCAAAATGCCCAATTCAAGTCATTTGAAACGAAAGAACAGGCATTCCATGCCTCGAAAAAAAATTATTGGGCCAGCATTAAAACAAAGTCCGAGCCTTCAAAAGTAAAAAAAATAACTAGTGAATCCATTCAAAAACCCTCCATTTCAGTAGATGCGGCCTGTGCAGGAAATCCAGGTGTTTTGGAATACCAAGGCGTCAATACAGAAACGAAGGAGGTGCTATTTTTCAGAGGTCCATTCCCGTTAGGAACCGTCAATATCGGTGAATTTTTAGCTATAGTCCACGGATTGGCTTACTTGAAAAAAAACAATTGCCCATTTCCCATTTATTCAGATTCAAGAACCGCGATTTCATGGGTTAAAAAAAAGACGATAAAGACCAATTTAGAACGCAGCTCGGCTACAGAAGAGCTTTTTAAAATGGTTGATAGTGCGTTAGAGTGGCTTCATAAAAATCATTATGCAACTAAAATACTAAAGTGGGAAACCGAAGATTGGGGTGAAAATCCAGCAGATTATGGGAGGAAGTAGATCAGTCTTCACCTTCAAACAATTTTCCCTAGCCCACGGAGATCCGGGATTAAAAATAAGTACGGAAGCCTGCTTGTTGGGTGCTTGGACGTACAAATTTGCCAACGGTAAAATCTTAGATATAGGGACTGGTTGCGGTTTAATAGCTTGCATGCTTGCTCAATCCAATCCAGATGTGCGTATAGATGCCATTGAAATTCATCCAGAGGTTGCCATTCTCGCCTTAGAAAATATACAAAATAGCCCATTCAAAAATCAGATTCAAGTAATGAATGGCGATATTCGATCTATATCCACGGAAGATCGATATGATTTTATTATTTGTAATCCACCATTTTTCACTAATCACCTTCCAGCCACTTTAGAAGATAGACAGTTGGCCATACATGACGACGAATTAAATTTTGTAGATTTGATTCTTGCCATTAAAAATCTGCTTAAACCTGGAGGGAAATTTGCCGTGATTTATCCTAAAGAAGTTATGGATAAATTTGAAAGTGAGATGGGAAAAAATGAACTTTTTGTGCATCAATTATTACATGTGTTTCCCACACCACAATCAAAACTACTTCGGGTGATTTGTCTCGGGTCAACTGAAAAACAAGACAAGGTCCTCGAAAACTTATACATCAAAGACGAAAACAATGAATACACCGAGGCGTTTAAATTGTTACTTAATCCCTACTATTTAATCTTTGAATAAAAAATAACCACATGTTTTTGTATTTTTGTTTGTAGATACATCCATATATGTTGCAAATATCTATTCTTGTTCCTCTTTATAACGAAGCCGAGTCTCTTCCAGAGCTAACGGCTTGGATAGACCGGGTGATGAAAGCAAACTCGTTTTCTTACGAGCTGATTTTCATCAATGATGGCAGCACTGATGCATCATGGGAGGTAATAAATTCCTTATCAAAAGAATACAAACCCGTTAAAGGCATTTGCTTTTCAAGAAATTATGGTAAATCAGCCGCTTTGCATGAAGGGTTTTCTAAGGCTGAAGGTGAGGTAGTGATTACGATGGATGCCGACCTGCAGGATTCGCCCGATGAAATTCCTGAACTATATCGCATGGTCACTGAGCAAGATTATGATCTTGTTTCAGGCTGGAAGCAAAAAAGGTTTGACCCTATTTCAAAAACAATTCCCACGAAATTATACAATGCTGCCACGAGAAAATTATCTGGTGTTCACCTGCATGATTTCAATTGTGGGCTAAAAGCATATAAAAAAGAAGTGGTTAAAACGCTCCGACTTTATGGAGAAATGCACCGCTACATTCCCGTTCAAGCGAAATGGAACGGCTTCACTAAAATTGGAGAAAAGGTCGTCCAACATCAAGCTAGAAAATATGGGGTGACTAAATTTGGCCTAGAACGATTTATATTCGGATTCTTAGATCTTCTTTCAATCTCATTTGTGCAGGCTTTTGGAAAAAGACCGATGCACCTTTTTGGAAGCTTGGGGATTCTATCTTTTTTCTCAGGGACCCTGTTGACGACATGGTTGATCAGTGAAAAATTGTATAATCTCGCAAACCATTTAAAATATAGAAACGTCACAGATAATCCCTTATTTTATTTGGCCTTAGTCGCAATCATTTTAGGGGTCCAATTATTCTTAGCCGGCTTTATTGGCGAATTATTAATTACAAACTCCGACAAAAC
>JABMMK010000069.1 GCA_013205605.1 Cytophagales bacterium
GCTAAAATACCGACAATCACCGCTAAAGAGGAAAGCGTTCCAAAGCCGATTTCCGTTAAATAGTGATGTCCCAGCATTTTCAAGCCAACGAAGCTCAACAAAACTCCTAAGCCCATCGGTAAAAAGCGAAATAAGCCCATCAAATTCGACAGAAAAAAGAAGAGCGAACGCAAACCCATCACTGCAAAAACATTGGAGAAAAAGACAATATAAGGATCCTTAGAAATCGAAAAAATAGCTGGAATGGAATCCACGGCAAATAATATATCGGTGAAAGCAATCACCACCACGATCACGAAAATAGGCGTAATAAATAATTTACCCGTTTTCATACGAACGAAGAATCGGCCTATGACATTCCGGTGATACACATTAAAGAAACGCGATAAGAACTTTACGATGGGGTGTTCGGACGGATTAATCTCTTCATCATGTTGTTTGGTAAATAAAATTTTCACTCCGGTATAAACTAAAAATGCCCCAAAAACGTAAATGATCCAATCAAATTTTTGCAACAAAGCCGCGCCCACGAATATGAAAATTAAACGCAAAATGATGGCTCCCAAAATACCCCAAACCAAGATCTTTTTATAGTAGCGCTTTTGAACACCAAAGGAATTGAAAATTAAAATGAAGACAAATACATTGTCGGCCGACAACGAATATTCGACCAAATACCCCGTTATAAACTCAAGGGATAAATTATTTTGAAAAATAGCTAATTGGTCTGCAAAAGACCCGCTGCCCAAGTCTATGTGAGGAGCATACAATTCTTTGACGGCAATTAATCCATTTACATCCGTAATGCCATGCACCATACCCCCAAAATGTCCCAAAAAAAAGTAAAACGAGATCGCTAAAAGCACCCATGCCCCTGTCCAAAAACCTGCCTCTTTAAAGGTAACCTCCGCAGCACCTGCCTTTTTGAAAATTCCCAGGTCCACAAGCATAATGGCTATGACCAAGATTGAAAAAAGAAGAAAAAATAGAGATTCGCTCATAAATATTTAATTTTACCATTAGGCGACACAAAGGTCGCAAAAAATAGCCGAAAAATATGTACGAAGGGAAAAAGGTTATCGTGGTGATGCCGGCATACAAGGCCGCTTTAACATTAGAAAAAACATATCAAGAAATACCACATGATTGGGTGGATGAGGTGATTTTAGTGGATGATTATAGTCCAGACAATACGGTGGAAGTAGCGAAAAAAATTGGCATAAAGCACATCGTGCAACATGATAAAAACCTAGGCTATGGCGGAAATCAAAAATCATGTTACACAAAAGCGCTTGCCTTAGGCGGTGACATCGTGATCATGCTGCATCCGGATTATCAATACACCCCTATGCTATTAAAAGCCATGATTTCCATTATTGGCAATGGCCTATACCCTGTAGTTTTTGCCTCGAGAATTTTAGGAAAAGGTGCTTTAAAAGGCGGCATGCCTATTTATAAATATATAGCCAATCGGCTATTAACGCTGTTTCAAAATATATTAATTGACCAAAAACTCTCCGAATACCACACTGGTTATCGGGCTTTTTCAAAGGAAGCGCTCGAAGCTGTACAGTTTACAAAATGTGACAACGATTTTATTTTTGATAATCAAATGGTGTTGCAATTGTTTTGGAAGGGTTTTGAGATTGGCGAAGTAACGTGCCCAACTAAATATTTCGAAGAAGCGTCGTCGATTAATTTTAAACGAAGTTCCATTTATGGCCTAGGTGTTTTATGGTACTCCGTTCGCTACCGACTGGCCAAATGGGGATGGAAATGGGATTTGGTGGAATAATTCTAGGGCCAAAATTGTTACATAAAAACAAATAGTTTGGTCTGAAAATTTCATTAATAATCAGTGTTTAAAAATCAACAGTCAATTTCAATTGTCCTCCAAGTCCCGACTGTATAATGCGCATGAGGGTAGAAAGCCTTATGTCACTTGCATTATTTTCGATTCGAGAAATGTATGTCTTAGTCGTGCCACATTTTTCAGCTAACTGTTCTTGGGTCAAACCTTTTTCTTTACGTAGCTCTTGAAGCATCACGCCAAGTTTAAATGCTTCGAACTCATTTTCGAAATTTTCACGCATTTCGTCACCGCGACTACCATATTGTTGGTCCAAATGTACACTAAAGGATGTTAAATTGTTTTTAGATTTTTTCATCAAAATATTGCTTTTTTAGTCTTTCTGCTAACGCTATTTCCTTTTTATCGGTCTTTTGTGATTTCTTTTGAAATCCATTCATCAGTATGATCAAATTACCTTTTTCAAAAAAACTGAAGACGCGGTAAATATTTGACCCCTGCTCTACCCTAATTTCAAAAATTCCTGATGTTCCTGTTAAATGTTTAAAATATTTAACAGGAACTCTTTCAAGAGTTGAAATTAATTGCAATGTCCAGTTGAATTTTTTTTGTGTATCAGGATTTAAGGTTTTAAAGAATTTCAGATAGTAGTCGTTATAATAAAAAACTTCCCTTAAAAACGCCTGACTCATAGCTAATTTATTAAACACAAAGTTAGCTAATTAGATAA
>JABMMK010000070.1 GCA_013205605.1 Cytophagales bacterium
CAATCTCATTAAATCCCTTTTGTGATGATAATTTATGTGTAATAAATTGGCCAAAAACATAGTGATTAGGCATATTTTCCCTAAAATTCTTAGACATTAACTTACTGTAACTTGGCACACCGAACTGCGATAAATAGGCATTTAAGGTGTTTGAGAACTGAGGTATATTGGATCTACCTACCTCGTTATTCAATCGAGTTTCTGTTTCGATGGCATCGCCTTCCCAAAGCCAATTAGGAATCATTAAATTACTGTAAAGACCTTGGCCATTACTGCCCCAAAATAGTTTAAATATACGGCTGATCCCTGTGGTAGCTAATTCATTTTGATAAATATGCCTAGTTTCGTGACTAGATAATAAATGAAGCCAATCATTGGTCGATTGCAAGCTGACATCCTGACTAGGTGTCGTATAAAACTCTCCTCTAGGAGCAAAAAGACTTACAAAACCATTAGAAATCAATCCCTGATTTTGTAAAATGATAGACCATTTAGTACGTAAACTATTGTTTGAAATTTTGGCCTCTGGCCAGTGGGTTGACAAAGATCTTGCCGTCGTAAATGCCAATGAATCAGCTCCTTCTGGGTAAATTACACGAACTGCCTCACCCCGAATTCTTATTTGCTTAAAATGTAAATTGGAAGGATTTTGTTCTAATATTGGATATACTATTTGTGCAAAACCAGAAAATGATAATCCTACTAAAAAAGCAAAGATAATCTTTATAACCATTTTAGGGCTTGCTCAATGAGCCATTTAGTTTTAAAGTTATAAGGCGGATAAAAATACTTGACAAGATTTGTGTATTGTTTAACCACCGACTTTAGATTTGAAAATTCATTAAAACCATAAATACCCCCTGATTTTCCAATACCCGAATTATTTACACCACCAAAGGGTAAATTAGAATGGCCAAATTGGATCAGGCAATCATTCACCACACTAGTTCCCGAACTTGTATGATTTAAAATGTAATCTGAAAATAAGGTATCTTTTGAAAAAACATAAAGCGCCAATGGCTTTTCCTCTTTCAATAATTTAGTAACTACTTCGGTCTCTTCTTTAAACGTCAGTATGGGTAAAATAGGTCCAAAAATTTCTTCCTGCATGATCAACATATCATCCGTACAATTTGCCAATAGGGTTGGCCCTATAAAACAAGAAGATTCATCCATTTCGCCTCCATAAATGACCGTAGCACCTTTAGATTTAGCGTCAACTAATAAATGACAAATCCTATTAAAGTGTTTAGCATTGACGATTCGAGCATAATCACTACTATTTTTAATGCCCTTATTATCTTGGTCATAAAATAACTTTATCGTTTCCTCTAAAGCGCCGATAAATGAATAATATACCTTTTCGTGCACATACAAATAATCTGGGGCGATACAAGTTTGCCCATTATTTAAAAATTTACCCCAAGCGATTTTTTTTGCTGTAGGTAGAATGTCTACATTCGAATCAATAATAGCCGGTGATTTCCCACCTAACTCAAGTGTTACGGATGTCAAATGCTTTGCAGCAGCTCGCATAACTACCTTGCCAATCGCAGGGCTACCCGTAAAAAATATATGATCAAATTTCTGATCTAATAAATGCGTGGATACTTCGGCATCCCCTTCAAAGACTGCTACTTCGCTTTCATCAAACAAAGACACAATCATTTTATTAATAAAGGATGAAGTATTAGGGCTTAATTCAGATGGCTTTAAAATAACCGCATTACCAGCTGCAATGGCATGAACCAATGGATTAATCGCTAAATTAAATGGGTAATTCCATGGCGCTATAATTAAACAAAGCCCTTTGGCTTCAGACATAATGTAACCTTTGGTTCCTAATAAAAGGAGAGGGGTTCCCACTTTTCTTGGTTGCATCCAAGATTTCAAATGACTAATAATATGTGCTATTTCTCTTTTTACTCCTAATAACTCTCCTATAACAACTTCTGAACTTGGTTTTTTGAAATCTGCAAAAAGAGTATCATATAACTCATTTTTATGCGATAGCATATATTTTTCGATCGATTTCAACTTAGCAATACGTTCCTCTGCGGTAGAATTTTTTAACCGTTGGCACGATAATTTTTGTAAGAATAAAACCTTTTCAATGGCCTGTTCGGTACTAATCGTTTCGTTCATCATACATTTTGTTGGAATAAATCCCTTAATTTCATTTCTAAAATATCAAAATAATTTGTGTTTCCACTAGGTTTTCTAAGTGAATCTCCTGCAATATACCAAAATCCATCCCCAGGGAATATGGCAAATGCACTTGATCTTTTTAAATCTTCCAAGGCCTTATCCGTGATAAATTCAGCGATAAAAATCGTGTTTACTAAATCTTGCAATTTATCCCAGTCTGATATAGTTGTTAATGTGCCATTCGAGTCGGAATAGGTAAAATTCAGATTAGCGAACGACATGTCACCTTGGTATTTATTCCAGGAATCGTTTACGTCTTTAAACTGAAAACCTAAAAACAAGGGATATTCTTTTCCCGCCACTTCAAAAATTGCTTGCATTAATTCTTGAATGAGGTTTTCTTCAAATTCTAAAAATCTAGGCACATAGGTTGACGAATTAGCCGCTTCAATTGCAATAAAAGGTTCTGCGTCTTTAGGATCACATGAACCTGTTTTGTATTTATTAAAACTAATAGCCAGTCTATTTTTCCAAATGATGGGTAATACACCCGACCATTCAAATTTATCTTCCACACTTAAACCTTCTGAAATTAATTCTTCACTTGAAAAATCTTCTCTTTCCAAATATTGTATATGTAAAGAAAGAGACAACGCATCATTTTCAAAACCTTTAAAATCAAACAAAGCCTCAAAATGGTAAGGGGCTGGGATATCACTAGGACTTTCGTAGAAAAGTTTGAAATCTTGATTTAAAAAATCCATGTTGATGATTTTAAATTGTTTAAATACAAAGTTAATGTATTTGGACGATCAATTTTTCCAGATTTTGTATATAAAAATTCAGGTAAAACGATGAACTGCTTTGGAACTTCCCAAGACTCTAAATTCAATTTCAAATAATCCATTAGTTGTAATTGAAAATGAAATTCATCTTTGGTTTCAATAAATAAAACTAATTTTTGACCATAAAAATCATCATGCAAGCCATATGCAAATGTTTTACATGAGATTGAATGCTGAGCAAAAAATGATTGGCAACTTTTTTCAATCAATTCTGGATGAATTTTCCTACCACCGGAATTTATTACAAAATCTTTCCTACCCAATATGCTAAATTGGTTTTCATGGATCAACTCAGCCACATCATTTGTTTCAATCCATTGGTTTAGGGTGCTAGGCGAATAGATACATAAACAACACTGATCGTTCAATTTAATCTGTACACCTTTTAAACATTGATAAATAGCATCTTCAGAACTGATCAGCCTAAAAGCGATGTGGGAAGAAGTTTCTGTCATTCCATACGTTTGGAAAATAGGTAATTCGATTTCTTTAGTCAACAATTCTAAGGAAGAAGTTAATTCAGATCCGCCAATTAAAATACCTTTAACTTCAGAAAAAAAAGTAAACAAATTGATCTTTGATTGAAGAATCGTAGACCACTGAGTGGTAACAAATGATGCGAGATGAATATTAATAGGTTTTTTAATACTTTTTAAAGGGTTTTGTGACGGTTCAACAAGCACAATGTTTAGTTTTAAAACGAGTGCTCGAACTAGCATCATAGAACCAGCTATATATTCAATAGGTAAACAAAGTAAAACATGATCACCTTCTTGTAAATTGAGCCATTCCTTCGTCATATTGGCCGATTCAATCATACTCAATCTAGACAAATAAATAGGCTTTGGCTTCCCTGTTGAGCCACTCGTATGAAATAAAAACTCATTTTTACCCAATTTCCATTGCAGACAAAAATCAAAAACTTCTTCTTGAAAAGAGTTTAAAGGTTCAGGATAATGATCATTAAGTGGATTAAATACGAGCATAAATTAATATTCTATCCAAAATTAGCCAAACATTCTCTAATTTCGTGGGTTAATAAAGGGTTCAATCATAATTAACACTCATTAATGTCAGAAGAATCGTTTTTAAATCCTATAAATCCTGAAAAGGTTGCTCAAAATCCTGGGTTACTTCCTTATGCCCACACAGCAGGTGGAGCCGTAATTAAGCCGGAAGATATGGGTAAAACTAAGGGACGATCGGTAAAAGCTATGCGCCAACAAACCGATCGGCAAATGAATCAGCTTTATGAACAAATGGAGGTTTTAGCCAAACAAGCAAAATTTTTGTCCGAACGTAAAGAAATTTCAGAACGAATTTATGATGCCGCTATGGGTTTTGAACCTATCATTAGCGAAACCTATTATTTATATGAAAAAGAATCAGGTCAAGATTTATTATCTTTAGTAGCGCCAGAAGAATGGGGTCGCTCTTTTAAATATAGTAGATTTTTAGCGAAAGTAACATTATTAGCGGATCATACTTGGGATGTCACTTACAACGATGATTTAAATGATAAGTAAAATGATAACAAAAGTAAATTGGGAAACCATTAAAGAATACAAAGATATTTTATTTCAATTTTATAATGGAATTGGGAAAATCTCAATTAATAGACCACACAAACACAATGCATTTACACCGCTAACAGTCCAAGAAATGTCTGAAGCGATGGAATTAGCACGTCAAGATACCAGAATAGGAGTGATCATATTAACCGGAGAAGGTGGTAAAGCATTTTGTTCAGGGGGTGATCAAAGTGTGCGAGGAGACGGGGGTTATGTAGGACAAGACCAGGTACCTAGATTAAATGTGTTGGATTTACAAAGACAGATTCGAACCATTCCAAAACCTGTTATCGCCATGGTGGCTGGTTGGGCCATAGGCGGAGGACACGTTTTACATGTGATTTGCGACTTAAGTATTGCGGCTGACAATGCTCGATTTGGGCAAACAGGCCCTAATGTCGGTTCATTTGACGGAGGTTTTGGAGCATCCTATTTAGCTCGGGTTGTCGGTCAAAAGAAAGCAAGAGAAATTTGGTATTTATGTGACCAATATGATGCAAAAGAAGCTTATGAAATGGGACTGGTCAATAAAGTGGTCCCATTAGATGAGTTAGAAAGTACGACCATATCCTGGTGTGAAAGAATTTTAGAAAAAAGTCCCTTAGCATTAAGAATGTTGAAGTCTTCCTTTAATGCTGAGTTAGATGGCCAAGCTGGTATTCAAGAACTAGCGGGCAATGCTACTTTATTATATTATTTATCGGATGAAGCTAAAGAAGGTAAAAATGCTTTCTTAGAGAAACGCAAACCTGATTTTTCTAAATTTCCTAAATTCCCATAAGATGAATTATTGGTTAGTAAAATCAGAACCTTTCAAATATTCTTGGGATGATTTCGTTAAAGAAGAAAAATCTGTTTGGGATGGGGTAAGAAATTACCAAGCAAGAAATAATATGAAAGAAATGAAAAAAGGTGATTGGGTCTTTTTTTATCATTCTAATGTAGGGATGGAGGTCATAGGCTTGGCAGAAGTGAAAAAAGAATTTTTTCAAGATCCTACTACAGAAGACCCAAGGTGGGTGGTCGTAGAAATCATACCTATCAAAAAATTCAATAAAACAGTTACCTTAAAAATGATGAAATCCGATGATCGATTGTCTAATTTAGCTTTGATTAAACAATCTAGGTTGTCCGTAACGCCTGTCGGGAAACAAGAATTTGACATTATATTAAGTTTAGCCGAGTAGTACTATGAAAAATCTATTTCTAATTATTGTTTTTCAAATTGTAGCGATGCAAATCGGATATGGTCAAATCAATAATAAAAGAATAGAATTTCCTATTCAAGGAACTGATTTAGAATCATTTAATATTCCCATTGGCGATCAAGGAGTTATTGTTTTATCTCAATTAAATAAACAATCATTCAACATTCGTAAATTTTCTACTGATTTAGATCAGATATGGAGTAGTAATACAAATTTGGAGTCTAACTTAGACTATGTAACTTCTAGTTTTGACGGAACGGTTTTATCCTTACTCTTTAGCCGATTTCGAAGTAATTCATATGTTATTTTTAGAGTACTGGTTAATTCGGGAGAAATCACTAAATACCAAATTTATTCGGTGGATCGAATCGAAATTTCAAATTTCAAAGCCTTAAATTATTCTTTGTTCATCGGCGGAATGGTGAATAACCAACCGATTATTTTGTTTACCAATTTAAAAGAACGTAAAACCAGGATATTGCCCGCAGTTGTTAAAGGCCAAGCTGAAATCCAATCCATGGATTTAGACACGATTCAACAACAAATTAATGTAACTTATTCGGTAGGCGGTAAGGCTAAAGATTATCAATTAATCATCAAATCATTTGATGAAGATGGGAATCAAATTGGCCAAGTCTATATGAATCCAAGTGAGGAATTTGCCATGATGAATGGGAAATTAAATCAAATAAATGACTCACTGCAAGTCATTGTAGGAACTTATGGCCACAAAAATAGTATTGGTTCGTCCCGAGGACCTAGTTCACAGGGTTTATATTTCAACTCATTTATCGACGGTAACATCATTAAATCAACCTATTATAGTTTTACTAAGTTTACTGATTTTTTTAATTTTCTAACTCCTAAACAAAAGGAAAGGCAGGAGAAAAAAATAAAAGAAAAGGAAGTTAAAGGGGAGGATTTGAGGTTGGATTACCGATTGCTCATGCATGACATTATCAAAAATGGCGAAAATTACATCATCATCGCTGAAGCCTTTTATCCAGATTATAAGTATAATAATTATAGCCCATTTGGCGGATCTATGATGACGGGAGGCTTAGGTGGGTTCTATTCACCTTATTGGAATATGATGAATCCCTATCGTTGGGGTTATGGTAATTATGGTATGTATTCCCCATTTTCAAGTTATTACAGCCCGTGGGGGTATCGTGGATATAATTCATATAGTAACCAACAACAATTTGATGGCTGGATTTACACGCATGCAGTCATTGCGGAATTAGATAAGGATGGAAAATTACTTTGGGATCATTGCATCGATTTAAATGATAGTCGGGAATCTAAATTGATTCAAAAAATAAAAGCATCCGTTGTAAGTAATACAGTTTATTTATCTTACCATCAAAATGATCAAATTATCACCAAATCCATTTCAAATAATGGAAAAGATGAGGCATTAAGAGTTCAAGAAATAACCCCTGAAGATAAATTGGATAAGGTAAGAAGAACGGTAAAATCTGAAATAAACTATTGGTATGGTCCTTACTTTATTGCCGATGGGTATCAAACCATAACCAATCAAGATGAAGGTAGAAGAAATGTATTCTTCTTAAACAAAATTCAAATCAATCCATAAATTGAAAAATACAGCCAGTATATCTATTGATACTCCCGAATTTTGGGGTAAATCGTATGAGTTAATTGATTCAGGAGGATTTGAAAAGTTAGAGCAATTTGGAAGTTTTTGTGTTAGAAGGCCTGAACCTCAAGCAGTTTGGCGGAAATCCTTATCAGAAGAAACTTGGGTCTCTAAAACGGATGCTTATTTTAAAAAAGAAAAAGGAAGTTCTGAAAAAGGATTTTGGGACATACAAAAAAAGACACCTGAAAAATGGTTTATCAATTATAAATCAGATTTATTGAATTTAAATTTTAAAATTTCCTTATCATCCTTTAAACATGTAGGCATATTCCCTGAGCAGGCATCCAACTGGGAGTTTTTAGCTGAAAACATACCCAAACTTAAAAATGATAAGCCTAAATTTTTAAATCTTTTTGCCTATACGGGTGGGGCCAGTTTGGTATGCCGACAAATGGGTGCTGATGTAACTCATGTGGATTCGGTGAAGCCTGTATTATCTTGGGCCAGGGAAAACATGGAAATGTCGCATTTAGATTCCATTCGTTGGATGGCAGAAGATGCATTAAAGTTTGTAAAAAGAGAAGCTAGAAGAGGGAACTTTTACCAAGGAATTCTTTTGGATCCACCGGCTTATGGAAGAGGTCCAGAAGGTGAAAAATGGGTTTTGGAAGAACAAATAGATGATATGTTGAAGTCCGTGAAAGAAATTTTAGACCCTAAAGAACATATTTTATTGACTAATGTTTACTCCTTAGGTTTTTCAACGTTGGTAGTAGAAAACCTAATGAATGGCCTATTTGATGTACCTCAAAATGCAGAATTTGGTGAAATCTATTTGAACGATACCTTCAATAAAAAACTTCCATTAGGAGTGTTTCATCGTTACTTATACCAAGAAGATTAGGAATAAATAACTCCTTTGGCTGCCAATAAGGTATTTTTCATTAATGAAACAATGGTCATTGGACCTACTCCTTTAGGAACTGGTGTTATATACGAACACTTCTCAAATACATCATCAAAATCTACATCCCCTTTAAGCGCAAATCCTGATTTTTTCGATTCATCCACAACGCGTGTTAAACCCACGTCGATGATCACAGCGCCCTTTTTAACATAAGATGCATTAAGAAATTCTGGCTTACCTAAAGCGGCAATAAGTATATCGGCTTGTTGGCAAATCTCAACTAAATTTTTGGTTTTCGAATGAGTTAATGTAACTGTACAATTGCCGATAGGATGATTTCTTTGCATTAGAATAGACATAGGTAGACCGACAATTTGACTTCTACCTACCACGACACAATGCTTTCCAGCAGTTTCAATATTGTAATAAGCCAGTAAGTCCAAAACACCTTGAGGAGTAGCCGAAATATAAGCTGGTAATCCTTTAGCCATTCGACCAATATTAATCGGGTGAAAACCATCTACATCCTTACGGGGATCAATTGTTTCCATAATACGGTCTGGATTAATATGGTCTGGTAAGGGTAATTGCACAATTAACCCGTCCATTTCAGAATTATTGTTGATTTTTTCAACTTGATCAAGTAATTCATTTTCTGAAATAGTAGGAGGGAAGCGAAGTAAAGTAGAAACAAATCCTAATTCTTCGCAAGACTTAACTTTATTGGCCACATACGTTTCAGAAGCCCCATTATTTCCAACTAAAATCGCTACTAAATGTGGAGGTCTTTTACCCGCTTGAATCAGTTCAGAAACTTCTAAGGCAATCGCCGATTTCATTGTCTCGGCTACAAATTTTCCGTCTATAATTTGACCCATAATTTTAATCTATTTTTTTCGCTTTTTCGTTGCTGCAGGGGCAGCATCACCTAAGGCTAAACATTCTTCTAAAGTTAAATCCTCTGGTTTTTGGCCTTTCGGTATTTTCACATTTCGCTTTCCAATCTGAATATAAGGACCATACATTCCATTGACAATTTTAACAATGTCATTATCAGGAAATTCTTTTATAAATTTATTGGCTTCTAAAGTTCTTTTAGCTAAAATTAATTCGATGGCGCGCTCTTGGGTGATACTCGTTAAATTATCTGTTTTGCCTAACGAATAATATTTACCGTTGTGTTTAACATAGGGACCAAAACGGCCTTTACCGGTTTCAATCAAATTTTCTTCAAAAAAGCCTAATCCAGCAGATTCAGCAGCTAATGCAGCACTTTTAATGACCATTAATGCGGTTTCTAAATCAATGGTGAATGGATCAAAATCAACAGGTATACTTGTAAATTTACCATCGATTTTAATATAAGGACCTAATTTACCCGCACCTATGATGACTGCTTGGTCTTCAAAAATTCCTATTTCTCTTGGTAATTTAGGTCGAGCTAAAAGTAAAATTGCTTCATCAAAAGTTAATGTAGCTATGTTATGATGGTTGCTTAAATTAGCGAAAGTGGGCTTGTCTTCATCTCCAGATTCTCCCAATTGTACAAATGGACCAAATCTTCCTAGGCGAACTGAAATTTTCTTACCTGTTTCTGGGTCTAAACCTAATTCTCTTCCACCGCCTATGGAAGTTCTTGTTATGGACTTACTATCTTCAATGGTTTGATGAAAACTTGAATAAAAACTTTTCATTAAAACGGTCCATTCTAACTTACCCTTAGCAATATTGTCGAATTGATCCTCCATTTCTGCTGTAAAGGTATAATCTACTACATTTTCAAAGTTATCCACCAAAAACTCAGTTACTAAAGTGCCAATATGTGTAGGAAATAATTTTGCTTTTTCAGTTCCCACAATTTCAGAATTTAAAGAACCTGATATTTCATCATCTTTTAAAATCCAAGTTTGAAATTTCCTTTCTTTACCATCTCGATCTTCCTTAACTACGTATGCACGTTTTATAATGGTAGAAATGGTTGGCGCATAAGTGGAAGGTCTACCTATTCCTCTTTCCTCTAAAGCTTTCACTAAACTGGCCTCTGTATAACGAGCCGAAGGCCTAGTGAATCTCTCTGATGCTTTTAGTTCATGTATATTTAATATTTGGCCTATATTTAAAGGAGGTAACATATCTTTATTTTCATCCTCCTCTTCTTCATCTTTTCCTTCTAAATAAGCCTTTAAAAATCCTTCAAATGCAATGACTTCTCCTTGTGCAACTAAAATTTCGGGTGTCGTCGAAATATCTATTTGAGCAGTCGTTCTTTCAATTTTCGCATCAGCCATTTGGGATGCAATGGCTCTTTTCCAAATCAATTCATACAGTCGTTTTTCTCTCGCATCACCTGAAATGGTACTCAATTCAAAATCCGTAGGACGTATGGCCTCATGGGCTTCTTGCGCATTTTCTGATTTGGTTTTAAACTGACGTTCAAGATGAAACTTAGCTCCATAAGCAGATTCAATAGCAATTTTAGCCTTATCTCTTGCTTCTTGGGAAAGCATTGTGGAATCAGTTCTCATGTAAGAAATACGACCTGACTCATATAATTTCTGCGCGATTGACATCGTAGTTGCCACCGCATATCCTAATTTTCTTGAAGCTTCTTGTTGTAAGGTAGATGTGGTAAAAGGAGCTGCTGGAGTTTTTGTTGCTGGTTTAGTCTCTAAATTTTTAATGGAGAATAAAGCTCCAACGCATTTTTTCAAAAAGTCTACAGCCTCATTTTCTTTGGCAAATGATTTAGATAATTCAGCTTTTAACACTTTATTTCCAGGCAAATCAAATAGAGCGACAGCTTTAAAACTAGAAATAGCTTTATGGTTAACTATTTCCTTTTCTCGCTCTACAATTAATCGAACTGCCACGGATTGAACACGACCAGCTGATAACCCTCTTTGCACCTTAGACCATAAAACAGGGGATAATTCAAAGCCTATTAGGCGATCCATTATTCTACGCGCTTGTTGGGCATTTACTAAATCCATGTCGATTTCTCGAGGATTTAGAATAGCTTTTTTTATGGCACTTTCGGTTATTTCTCTGAAAACAATGCGTTTGGTTGTATTTTTTAAACCTAAAGCTTCTTTTAAATGCCATGAAATGGATTCTCCTTCGCGGTCGTCGTCAGTCGCTAACCAAACTTCTTCTGATGATTTTACCAAGCTTTTCAGTTCAGATATTACTTTAGTCTTATCAGGGGAAATTACATAGGTAGGAGTAAAATCATTGTCTATGTCAATAACCTTGTCACCTTTCGTGGGCAAATCTCTAACGTGACCAAATGACGATTTTACTACAAAATCTTTACCTAAATAACCTTCAATTGTTTTAGCTTTTGCCGGGGACTCTACGATGACTAAATTTTTTGCCATTTCAAATTTTGAAAATATGTAATTTTTAAAGACCGCAAATATAAGTGCTTAAAATGTATTTATTCAAATTGATTTTTTAACCTAATAAAAATAATAAAAAAATCATTCAGGAATATTTCCAATTCTAATTCTTGAATTTATATTTATTCGCAAACCTACATAATTAAATTGGCCATTATTAAAATTAGCTATTGCCTCTAAACGCAATACTTTCATAACTCCATCTAAACCATAACCAATTTCATTATAAAACAGATTTTGATTGTTGATGTAATAAGCATTGGCAATCAATAATTCTTTTACATAGGCTTTCTTAAACCCTAATAATGGTTTTAGCCATAAATTTGAAAATTGAAATTGGGACAGTGCTTCTACATAATTTCCTGAAGTACTATATGCGTAATGATTTACATTTAAACGTTGGGTTGCCCCGCTCGCTAAATTTTGATAATAACCAACTAATCGATGAGAGGCTAACATTTCCCCCGTTTGAACTAAGCTAATCCCTCCATTAAAATGTTTGTAGTCCTGAAAATAAACCGGTTTGTCGCCAATGAATGTGCCGGCATTTAAAATAAAACCTGTTTTGATCCAAGGACTTAAACTTAAATTTTGAATGTAAGAAAGCTCTAATAACTGAAAGTTAATATTGGATTTAAATACGTTGGGCCAACCAGCACGGTATTTAAAAATGACTAATGGCGATGAACCCCAGTCGCTCACGCGTAAACTATTGACATGGGAATAGGACAAAAATGGCCTAAATCCCAATTGAACTTGGGAAATAAATGAATGGTGAGAATCAAAGCCTTCCTTTGTGTTTTCTGTATTAGTAGGATTATTGCTACTAAAGGTTCGATTCATGTAATTAACCCAATAATAATCGGTCGTATTATCCATTTGACTTTGCCTTGAAGATTCGAACAAAGCTTTCATATAAAATCGAGATGAAAAACGATTAATCAATGACAGAGCCCAAAATTCTTTTCGATAAATCTTCATTTGATTATTTTTAAAAAATAATGTGGCCAAAGAATTCATTTCAGATGAAATGGTATTATCTGGGTTAAATTGGGCTATATAGTCAGCATTGGTCAATTGGACATCAAAGTAATCTGTTTTATACCTTAGTTTTAAGTAACCCGTATTTCGATTTAATCCAAAAGATCGTCTGGCTAGTGCTTCAAACTCTAGGTATTTATAGGGTGCCCATCTACGTCTAAGTGCAATAGCTGAGTTTACTACAAAGCCTTCTACGGTATTAAAATTTGAATCAAAAACTGGGGATTTATAATATACTTCAAATGGGTAGTAATCATTTTTCCTTTCCCCAAAATAAAATGATTTACTAAGAATTAATTGGCTTGGATTAAAAGGAGCTTGAAGGAGCGCATCATAAGAAGCTGTTGAGGTTTCTATAGTTGATTCACGTAATTCATTAACAAATATGGATTCTTCGGGTACCATATTTGTAAAATTAGTAACAACAGAATCTATATGAATAACATCTGAGGTGGGTCTTGATTTCCACTTTCTAACAAGCCCATCATGCAAGTTTTTTAGTAATTGAGAAGCGAAAACTTCATCAAAAGCAATTTCAGATATATTTAATTTCTCTTTTTTATTGACAGACGAGCTAAATACTTGGGGTGCAAAAGACCAATTCTCAACGGAACCTATCACATTTTGATTTAAATGGTATTCCCCCTTAATACCCAATAATCCTCCTTTTATTAAAAAATTTGAATCATTGGGGACCCATTTGCCTTCGAAATAGGCATTTTTCAAATCTAAAAAATATAATATATCATCTGAAAGCACTTGACCTTCCCAGCGAACAATCCAACCGTCAGAACTAAGAGTCAGTTTCCCTTGAAATAATCGATCTGTTTTAAATTTTGGTTGAATTAAGAACTGTTTACATACTTGATTATCGACAAGTGTATCCGATAAAAAAGAGTAGTTATAATAATAAAAACCATCGTAATTCAAGGGAGAAATACATTGAGTGCCTATGAAATCTTGGTAAAAATCTGGCCAAAAGAAAAGGCTAGGGTTACCACTTTTTTTTCGGTAGGGTTTAAAATAATTAATCTCATGAATCATTTGGCTTAGATTACCCAAATAAACTTTTGATATGGTTTCATTCCCGTACCATTGACCTTCTTTAATTCCTTCTATATTTTGCAATCTTTTCTTACCAATCCCAATAAATTTCGAAAATTTTGCTTTTTCAATGGAGTGTACTTTGAATATCAGTTTACTTATGTCAGAACTATGCAGCGCGGCAGTATTAATGGCTAATTTAATTAGAGAATCAGATTTTGCTGATTGAGCATATAGTTCAACATGTCCCGCAAGAAAAGATATAAATACGAGAAATTTAATGCTCAATTTAATCACCAAGAGAAAAATTAATTACAAAAAAGTACAGAAAAAAAATAGAATTATAATATCCAATTTTTTATTCCTTTTAAAAATACAATCACAAAGTAAATCATATTTCTAATTAGTGGCAAAATTGAAGCTAATCTATTAATTTTGCAGACAATTCTATAAACCAAAATAATCTTATGGCCTTTGATATTGAAATGATTAAAGCTGTTTACAGCAAAATGCCAGCTCGAATAGCAGCAGCACGTACTCTAACAGGAAAAGCACTGACATTAACTGAAAAAATTCTTTATAGTCATTTATGGGAAGGTGCTCCTACAAATACATTTACCAGAGGAAATTCGTATGTAGATTTTGCTCCGGACCGAGTGGCCATGCAAGATGCGACGGCTCAAATGGCATTATTGCAATTTATGCAAGCAGGAAGACCGCAAGTTGCCGTACCTTCAACAGTACACTGTGATCACTTGATCGAAGCAAAAGTAGCGTCAACGACCGACTTAAAAGTAGCGGTTGATAAAAATAAAGAAGTGTATGATTTTCTTTCATCCGTTTCAGATAAATATGGGATTGGATTTTGGAAACCAGGAGCGGGCATTATCCACCAAGTTGTCTTGGAAAATTATGCTTTCCCTGGAGGAATGATGATCGGTACTGATTCTCATACTGTCAATGCGGGTGGTTTAGGAATGATTGCCATTGGCGTTGGTGGTGCGGATGCCTGTGATGTTATGGCTGGCTTGGCTTGGGAACTTAAATTTCCAAAGCTTATTGGCGTAAAATTAACAGGTAAATTAAGTGGCTGGACTTCAGCTAAAGACGTTATTTTAAAAGTGGCGGGGATATTAACCGTAAAAGGTGGTACAGGTTGTGTGGTAGAATATTTTGGTGATGGGGCCACTTCTATGTCGTGCACAGGAAAAGGAACTATTTGTAATATGGGTGCTGAGATTGGCGCCACAACATCTACATTTGGATATGACGATTCTATGGCCCGTTATTTAGAGTCAACAGATCGTGCCGATGTAGCAGCTTTAGCAAACCAGGTTAGAGAACACTTAACAGGTGATCCAGAAGTATATGCAAATCCTGAAAAATATTTTGACCAAGTCATTGAAATCGATTTAAATACATTAGAGCCTTATTTAAATGGACCATTTACGCCAGATTTAGCTACGCCAATTTCGAAAATGAAAGAAATGGCTGAAAAAAATGGTTGGCCTACTAAGGTTGAAGTAGGTTTAATCGGATCTTGTACCAACTCTTCCTATGAAGATATAGCAAGAGCTGCCTCATTAGCGAAACAAGTTTCAGCTAAAGGATTGAAAACAAAAGCACAATTTACGATTACACCGGGATCTGAGTTAGTACGTTATACGATCGAAAGAGACGGTTTTATAGACACATTTAATTCCATTGGCGCTACGGTATTTTCAAATGCTTGTGGGCCTTGTATTGGCCAATGGGCTAGACCAGGTGCGGAAAAAGCAGAAAAGAATACCATCGTTCACTCATTTAACCGAAACTTTGCGAAGCGTGCAGATGGTAATCCAAATACCTTTGCTTTTGTTGCATCTCCAGAAATTGTCACAGCGCTAGCTATCGCTGGGGATTTAACATTTAATCCTTTAACAGATCATTTAATTAATGAAAAAGGAGAAAAAGTGTATTTAGAGGCACCAACAGGGGATGAATTACCGAAACAAGGATTTAGCGTAGAAGATGCGGGTTATCAATCACCGGCTGAAGACGGATCGCAGGTTCAGGTTAAAGTATCGCCAACTTCGGATCGTTTACAATTATTAGAACCATTCGCAGCTTGGGAAGGATCCGATTTATCTGATTTGAAATTATTAATCAAAGCGAAAGGGAAATGTACCACAGATCATATTTCTATGGCAGGTCCTTGGTTAAAATACAGAGGTCACTTAGATAATATCTCAAATAATATGTTGATCGGTGCCGTCAACTTTTATAATGATAAAACAGATAATATAAAAAGCCAATTGAACAGTCAATACGATACGGTCCCAAATACACAAAGAGCTTATAAAGCCGCTGGGGTAGGTACCATTGTAGTCGGTGATGCCAATTACGGAGAAGGATCTTCCCGCGAACATGCGGCCATGGAGCCTAGGCATCTTGGCGTTCGAGCCGTGTTAGTAAAGTCATTTGCGCGTATTCATGAAACAAATTTGAAGAAACAAGGAATGTTAGCTTTAACTTTTTCAAACGATTCTGATTATGATAAAATTCAAGAAAATGACTCTATCTCGATTAAAGGATTAACTTCTTTTGCATCAGATAAACCCTTAACTATTGAATTATCACATGCGGATGGTTCAAAGGATGAGTTTTTAGTCAACCATACCTATAATGATCAACAAATAGAGTGGTTCAAAGCTGGGGGAGCATTAAATATTATTAGATCATCTGTAAAATAAACTTGTTTTTGGCGGCACAATTGTATAATTTTGCGCCTCGATTTAACTAATTTAGTTCGTATATAATATGGCAGCCATCAATGCGGTTAAAATTTTTTCAGGATCAGCTTCAAATTATTTAGCAAAGGATATTGCTAAATATTATGGGAAAGATTTAGGTGCGGCTACCATTTTAAAGTTTTCTGATGGGGAAATGTCTCCAAGTTTTGATGAATCGGTAAGGGGATGTGATGTATTTATTATTCAATCCACTTTTCCGAGTTCGGATAATTTGATGGAGTTATTACTCATGATAGATGCGGCAAGAAGGGCGTCAGCTCATTACGTAACTGCTGTGATGCCATACTTTGGCTATTCAAGGCAAGATCGTAAAGATAGACCGCGTGTTGGAATAGGGGCAAAACTTATTGGCAACTTATTAACGGCTGCAGGAGCAGATCGATTAATGACGATCGATTTACATGCAGGTCAAATACAAGGGTTCATGGATTTTCCAGTGGATCATCTAGAAGGGAATGCCATATTTGTTCCTTATTTAAAAACATTAAATTTAGACAATTTAGTATTTGCTTCTCCTGACGTTGGGGGTGTGGTAAGGACTAGAAACATGGCTAAATTTTTTAATGCAGACATGGTTATCTGCGATAAACACAGAAAACGTTCCAACGAAATCGCTTCGATGCAATTAATTGGAGATGTCAAAGGAGCAGATGTAATTTTAGTTGATGATTTAATTGACACCGGAGGTACATTATGTAAAGCGGCACAGTTAATTATGGATAAAGGAGCCAAATCGGTTCGAGCAGTGGTTACTCATCCCGTTTTGTCTGGAAATGCCTACGAAAACATTTCAAATTCTGTATTAACTGAATTATTAGTCACAGATACTATTCCGCAAAAACAGGCTTGCGATAAAATTAAAGTACTTTCAGTCGCAGAATTATTTGCAAAGGCGATTGGAAGAATCAGAGATCACGAATCAATCAGTTCATTATTTATTAAATATTAATTTCAACCGTTTTTTAGGGGATAGCCAAAGCGAAAGACTAAAAACATTAACAAAAAACAAAATGAAAAAATTAGAGATTGTAGGGTTTAAAAGAGCGAATCTCGGTAGTAAAGGCGCAAAAGATTTACGTGCTGAAGCTTTAGCTCCTTGTGTATTGTATGGTGGAAAAGAGCAGGTGCACTTTGCTGTACCTATGATATTGTTTCGTGAATTATTATATTCTGCGGATGTGTATGAAGTAGAATTAAATGTAGAAGGTGATAAGTATAGAGCCGTATTACAAGATGCTCAATTTCATCCTGTAAATGAAATGATACTTCACGTTGATTTCCTTGAAATTATTGATGGGAATCCAATTAAAATTGCTGTGCCGATCAAAGTCATTGGAAATTCTCCAGGAGTAATTAAAGGAGGTAAAATGATTCAAAAATTACGTAAGGTTACTTTAAAGGGTTTATCTGAAAATATTCCTGATTTCGTAACAGTTGACATTTCTGGACTTGACTTAGGTCAAACGGTAAAAGTTAACAAATTAGTTGTTGAAGGATGTGAAATTTTGAATCCAATGTCAAATCCAGTTGCGACCATTGAAATCCCTAGAGCATTAAGAGGTAAATTAACCACTTAAAATAGTTCTATATAAATTTTTAAAAGCCTTCCATTTGGAAGGCTTTTTTTATGCGTAACATGTAAATACAGAAAGTCTCCAAAACCTATTATTAGCTTTCTTAATGTATGGTATATAAAAAACAACAAAGGTAGAGACAAAAAAAAGAGGCACATAAATTGACTCTAAAAACAAATAAATATATTAACTTATTTCTTTGCTATTACTTTAACAATAGGTGCTTTTTCCATTTTGGAAACATGCTTAGAATCTCCCACATGTATATAAGGTGCAATCACCAAAGAAACAATTGACATCAATTTAATTAAAATGTTCATCGATGGACCGGAGGTATCTTTAAACGGATCACCTACCGTATCACCAGTAACTGCTGCCTTATGTGGTTCAGAACCTTTTTTATAGGTTACTCCGTCAATTAAAACACCCTTCTCAAAAGATTTTTTGGCATTATCCCAAGCACCACCCGCATTTGATTGAAATATACCCATCAAAACACCAGATACAGTTACTCCAGCTAATAAACCTCCTAATACTTCAGGTCCCATCGTAAAACCAACCAACACAGGAACCGTTAATGCTATGGCTCCTGGCAAAATCATTTGGCGAATAGAAGCTTCTGTTGAAATAGCTACGCATTTCTCATACTCAGGCTTCGCTTTATATTCCATAATACCTGGAATTTCTCTAAATTGGCGCCTTACCTCATTCACCATTTCCATAGCAGCTTTACCTACAGCCGAAATGCATAAGGCGGAGAAAATAAAAGGAATCATTCCACCTACAAATAAACCGGCTAAAACATCTGCTTTATAAATATCGATTTGGGTGATACCAGATATTCCAACAAATGCAGCAAACAATGCTAATGAAGTTAATGCCGCAGAAGCGATCGCAAAACCTTTTCCTGTAGCAGCTGTCGTATTACCGACCGCATCTAAATTATCTGTACGCTCA
>JABMMK010000071.1 GCA_013205605.1 Cytophagales bacterium
AATTATCGCAATAAAATTATAATTTGTACCTTTGTTTTCTAATTAAATTTCGATGTTACAAAGGCCCCGTAGAAATCGTTCCAGTGCTGTAATTCGTTCCATGGTCGAGGAAACTAGACTTTCCGTCAAGGACATGTTATTTCCTTTATTCGTCATGGAGGGGAAAAATGTGAGTACCGAAATCAAATCCATGCCGGGTATTTATCGCTACTCAACAGATTTATTACTCAAAGAAATTGAATCATGTGTTAATTTAGGCATTCAATCGTTTGCCTTGTTTCCCCAAATAGCAGAATCAAAAAAGGATTCGACCGCTTCTGAAAGTCATAAAAAAGGCTCCCTTTATTTGGAGAGTATTTATGAAGTAAGCAAAAGATTTCCTGAAATAAGTCTCTTGACGGATGTCGCGATGGACCCATACAGTTCAGATGGACATGACGGAATCGTTCAGGGCGGCCAAATTTTAAATGATGAGACCCTGCCTATTTTAGCTAAAATGGCGATTGCCCAAGCACAAGCAGGTTCTAAATTGATCGGCCCCTCAGACATGATGGATGGCCGTATCGGATATTTGCGCGAGTCATTGGACGACGCGGGCTTCTCAAATGTGGGCATTATGGCTTATACAGCTAAATATGCCTCCGCTTTTTATGGGCCTTTTCGGGATGCACTTGAATCCGCGCCCAAATTTGGCGATAAAAAAACATATCAAATGAATCCGGCCAATCGCCGAGAAGCCTTAATAGAACTAGAACTAGATGAATCCGAGGGGGCCGATTTTTTAATGGTCAAACCTGCTTTGGCTTATTTGGATATCATTGCTTTGTTACGGGAAAATTCACATTTGCCCATTGCCGCCTATAATGTTTCAGGGGAATATGCGATGATAAAAGCGGCGGGCCAACAAGGTTGGATCGATGGCGAAAAGGCCATGTTGGAATGTTTATTGTCCATTAAACGAGCAGGAGCCCAAGTGATTTTAACGTATTTTGCCAAAGAGTTTGCTCAATTAAAAATTTCATAAAATATGTCGTCTGATCGCTATATGCAACGAGGGGTTTCTGCCTCCAAAGAAGATGTTCATCGGGCGATTGCCAATTTAGACAAGGGAGTTTTTCCAGGCGCTTTTTGTAAAATTTCACCCGATATTTTGGGCGGCGATCCAGCGTATTGCAACATTATGCATGCGGATGGCGCTGGAACAAAGTCTTCTTTGGCCTATTTATATTGGAAAGAAACAGGTGATATTTCGGTTTGGCGCGGCATTGCACAGGATGCGGTGGTAATGAATACAGATGATTTGATCTGTGTGGGGGCAACGGACCAAATGCTGCTTTCGTCTACGATTGGCCGAAATAAAAACTTAATTCCAGGGGAGGTAATCGCTGAGATTATCAATGGAACCGAGGAGGTATTGCAAATGCTACGCGATCACGGCGTGGGAATTTATAGCACAGGTGGAGAAACGGCAGATGTAGGAGATTTAGTGCGAACTATTATTGTGGATAGTACTGTCATAGGCCGAATGAAACGCAGCGATGTGGTGTCAAATGCTAATATTCAGGCTGGAGATGTGATCGTTGGTTTGGCTTCTGATGGCCAAGCAAGCTATGAAAATAAATACAATGGAGGGATGGGAAGCAACGGTTTGACTTCTGCCCGGCATGATGTTTTGGCTAAGTATTTGGCCAAAAAATATCCTGAAAGTTTTGATCCATCGGTTCCCGAGTCATTGGTTTATTCAGGGTCTAAGCAATTAACGGATGTTGTGGAGGGTACGGATTTGAATGTGGGCCAACTGATATTATCTCCCACCAGGACCTATGCGCCAGTAATTATGGCCATATTGAAGTCGATGAGATCCCAAATCCACGGAATGGTGCACTGCTCAGGTGGCGCGCAAACCAAAATTTTACATTTTGTCAATAATGTGCATGTGGTGAAAGATTATTTATTTCCCATACCGCCACTTTTTGAATTAATCCAAAAAGAAAGCGGAACAGATTTTAAGGAAATGTACCAAGTATTTAACATGGGACACCGCATGGAATTATATGTGTCCGCTGAACGCGCAGAAGAAATTATTCAAATAGCGGAATCCTTTGGAATTCCAGCTCAAATAGTCGGTCATGTGGAGGCTTTTTCAGGTAAAAAGCTGACCATCAGAAGTTCTTTTGGGGAATTTATTTACGAATAATGTAGTCCTCATTTGTAAATTTGAAAATATCTTTTTAGATTTGCACCCCCATTTAAAGGGCTTTTAAAGGTAAAGACCTGGCCTCGTGGGATTCACTTAAATAAATAATATAATGTACGCAATCGTAGAAATTGCCGGGCAGCAGTTTAAAGTAGAAAAAGACCGGACCGTATATACCCACCGTTTGGCGGGCGAGGAAGGCGCTGCACTGGTTTTCGACAAGGTATTACTTGTTGATAAAGGCGGAGATGTGACCGTAGGAGCACCCATAGTAGCGGGAGCCAAAATCACAGGAAAAATTGTTGCACACGTTCGTGGAGAAAAAGTTTTGGTCTTCAAAAAGAAACGTAGAAAGAGTTATCAAAAAATGAATGGTCACCGTCAAAACTTGACCAAAGTTTTAATTGAGTCAATTACTTTAAAATAAGTCTACAATTAGCGTTTTAAACGCATAAATTTATAAAAAATGGCACATAAGAAAGGCGCCGGATCATCCAAAAACGGGCGCGAATCACATAGTAAACGATTAGGCGTTAAGTTGTTTGGAGGCCAAGCAGTTATTGCAGGAAATATTATTGTACGTCAAAGAGGTACAGCTCATAATCCAGGAGAAAATGTTGGATTAGGAAAGGATCACACATTATTTGCTTTGTCAGATGGTGTTGTGGCATTCAAAAAAGGATTTAAAGGTCGTTCATTTGTGCATGTGTTGCCAGCGGTAGCTGCTTCACCTGTGGCAAAAGCGCCAGTTAAGAAAGCGGCTTCTGCTCCAGTAGCGGAAGTTATAGCGGAAGAAGTGGCTGTTGAGGCGGCTGTTGAGGCGGTTCCAAAAGCTAAGAAAGCTCCAGCAAAAAAGGCTGTAGCCGCTGAGTAATTCATTCAATAGATTATTAAGGACCTAGCATGAAAATGCTAGGTTTTTTTGTTTTACGGCAACAATATTGGAGTTACCTTTGTTATTAATTTTAAAAATGAATTATGGAAACGCCACAAATACATATTTATACTGAGTCTACCCCAAATCCACATTCCATGAAATTTGTGTTTAATGTGGAATTATTGCCAGAAGGACTTTCGTTTGATTATTCACAACCTGCTGATGGCTTGACCAAAGAGAAATCATCTCCTTTGGCCGTGGCTCTTTTTGGATTTGAATTTGTTCGTCGAGTATTTATCACGAGCAATTTTATTACGGTCACCAAAGGGGAGGCGACTTTGTGGGAAGATGAATTATTTGGCATTAAGCAGTACTTGAAAAAGTATTTTGAAGAGAAAAAGCCGGTATTTTCATTGCCTGAATCTGCCGCCGATGGTACTTCTGATGACTCGGATACGGAGATTATTGGAAAAATAAAAAGCGTATTAGAACAATATGTGCGACCAGCGGTGGAATCTGATGGGGGAGCGATTTCATTTCACTCTTTTGATGAGGAAACAGGCCAGGTAAAAGTCTTGTTACAGGGATCTTGCTCTGGTTGCCCTTCGTCCCAAATGACGCTGAAAGCCGGTATTGAAACGTTAATGACGCGAATGATTCCTGAAGTAAAGGAAGTGGTGGCAGAGGGAGTTTAAGACCTATCCAAAATAGAAAACAGCCATAAAAACGTTACATTTTTATGGCTGTTTTTTTATTTCATTAGATTAAAACGAGGTTGCTATGGTAATAAAGTCAGCCGCAACTAAAGAAGCGCCACCGATCAATCCTCCGTCCACATCTGCACAGGCGAATAATTCTTGCGCATTTTTAGCGTTGCAACTTCCACCATATAAAATGGAGCAATTATCAGCGGCATTTTGGCCATATGTTGAGGCCAAATGTCCACGTAAATACGCATGCATTTCTTGTGCTTGGTCTGAAGAAGCCGTTAATCCTGTACCTATTGCCCAAATGGGTTCGTAGGCAATCACTACTTTAGCAAAATCTTCAGCCGATAAATGGAATAAACTTTCGGTTAATTGTTGGGCCACATAGGCTAAAAACTCTCCTCCTTCGCGCAGGTCTAAACTTTCCCCACAGCAAAAAATAGGAGTTAAGCCAGCCGCTAAGGCTGCGTCAACTTTGGCCGCTAATTGGGCATTTGATTCCGCAAAATATTGTCGGCGCTCTGAGTGTCCCAAAATGACATAAGAAATGCCTGAAGTGGCTAACATGTTAGCTGAAATTTCTCCCGTATAAGCGCCGGATGATTTTTCGTGGCAATTTTGAGCGGAAACGGCTAAATTAGATATGCCTGAAACCGCTTTATTTACTTCAGAAATAAATAAAGAGGGAGGAGCCATAATTACCTGAACGTCTGCAGCGACCTCCGCTTTAACTAATTGGGCCACCTCATTCGCCAAAGCGATTGCTTCTGCAGCGGTTTTATTCATCTTCCAGTTTCCTGCTACGATCTTTTTTCTCATGTTTTCATTTTTTAATTATCCGCAAAATTACGATTCCTTTTTCGGGATTGAAAATTACATTGAAAAAATCAATCGTAAATCCTCAAAGATTCAGGCATTTCCCGTATTTTCACACATTATTTTGCCCAAACAAAATTTGATATTTTTTACATGAAACGTATTCTCATATTCAGTATTTTATTTTTAAGTATTTCAGCAAAAGGCCAGACTAATTTATTTCCTCACGCCCAACAAAAATGGGTAGATTCCGTTTTTGCTACCTTGACCATCGATCAAAAAATAGGCCAAGTATTAATGCCACGCGGAAATTCAAATCCAGTGTACGATACGACTCGCTTATTTTCGATCATTAGGGATTATCACGTGGGAGGATTTGTTCTTTTTGCAGGATACCCGACGGTTCAGGCCCGATTGGTCAATGAGCTTCAAAAGCGATCAAAAGTTCCTCTTTTTATTGGCATGGATTTAGAGTGGGGCCTGAATATGCGATTAGATTCCACGGTTCGGTTTCCTTACCAAATGACCCTAGGCGCGATGCAGGGGAATGATGCGCTCATTGAGAAGATGGGGTTTCAAATAGCCCAGCAATGTAAAAGGATAGGTGTGCATATTAATTATGCGCCTGTGGTAGATGTCAATAATAATCCGGCTAATCCTGTGATCAACTTTAGATCTTTTGGGGAAAATCGAGATTTAGTTACCCAAAAGGCGCTGGCCTACATGCGGGGATTACAAAAGGGGGGAATCATCACTTCTGCTAAGCATTTTCCAGGGCATGGCGACACGGGCGTAGATTCACATTATGATATTCCTGTGCTTCAGCATACCCGAAATCGATTGGATAGCTTGGAGCTTTTTCCCTACAAAGAATTGATTTCAAAGGGCCTCCAAGGAATTATGGTGGGGCATTTGAGCATTCCTTCGCTCGACTCGACGGCGTCTTTAGCGAGTACCATGTCTAAGCCGATTGTCACTGGACTTTTGCGAGATGAAATGAAGTTTGACGGATTGGTTTTTACTGATGCGATGGACATGAAGGGCGCCACTAAAATGTTTCCTGAAGGAACGGCTAACGTAAAAGCACTCTTGGCCGGTAACGATATTTTAGAAACGTTTGTGGATGTACCTGCGGCCTTTAATGCGATTAAGTCGGCATTAGAGAAAAATGAAATCTCAATAGAAGACCTTGACAAAAGAGTCAAGCGCATTTTAAATGCCAAAGCATGGGCAGGATTAGACCGTTATCAAGCGATTCAAATGAATGACCTGATTAAGGATTTAAATCCGATTCAATCAGAGGTTTTGAAGAGGCAATTAGCAGAAAAATCCATTACCCTTTTAAAGAATAGCGAAAGTATGCTTCCGCTCAGGCGCTTGGATACATTAAAGATTGCGACTTTGGCCATCGGGAAGGCTAACTATGGTGCTGTTTTCCCCACGGAATTTCAAAAAATGGCCGAAAATTATGTGGAAATGCCTCATTTTTATCTAGATGAATTAAGTGCTGATTCGACTATTTTGCGGGTAGAAAAGGAATTGGAAAAGTATAATACGGTGCTTGTAGGGATTCACGGAATCTCCTACCGACCTGTTAATAATTATGCCATCAAAGCACCTATTCAAGCCTTAGTGAAGCGTTTTTCCACATCAAAATCCATTGTCACGCATTTTGCCAATCCATTTACTTTGACCCAATTTGAAAATTTGAATCGTGCCTCGGCATTGATTATGACGTATCAGGATGGGATAGCCCAACAAGAAGCTGCGGCGGAGATGATTTTTGGTGGTATTGCCGCGGAGGGAAAAATGCCAGTAAGCGCCTCGAAAGATTATCCTTTTGGCTTAGGACTTGTGACTCCTACTTTTGCCAGATTGCAATATAACGTATTGCCCGAAGCAGTCGGAATACAAGGAAGTTATTTGGCCCAACAAGTGGATTCGCTGGCCAATTTAGCCATTCAAATTAAAGGGACTCCTGGTGCAGTGGTGCTGATCGCCAAGGAAGGGAAAGTCATCTATCATAAAGCGTATGGCAGTCAAATTTATGAAACCAATGAGCCACTAAAAAAATCAGATATCTTTGATTTGGCGTCGATCACCAAGATTTCTACTTCAGTACCAGCTTTGATGCATTGGCAAGATCAAGGAAAATTTTCGGTTCAGAACACCATGGGGGAATTTATTCCAGCACTGGCGAACAGCAATAAAAAGGATTTGAAGTATGAGGATATCTTAACAC
>JABMMK010000072.1 GCA_013205605.1 Cytophagales bacterium
CCGATGGTCACATCCGTTTTTGCCTCGCCGGTCCAAATTAATTTGAGCAAATACTTTCCGTTTTCCTCTCGCATGGACCAAGTTTGCGTTTCGGTCAATACGGCATTTCCTTTTTCGTCCAACAAATCGTAAACGGTTTCCCATTTCACTTCATTGCCACTGTTTTTAATGACACTGGCTTTGGATTTACGCCAATAATCACCATCCGGATGATGGAAGTAATCACGGCCATTCACTCGAGTATAGCCCCAATAGATGCCGGTTTGATGCTTGTGATGTCCTGGACTATATTCTGTTAATATACCATTGCCGTCTGGGGCCACGATGGGATGGAGGAATGGACGGAAATTATCTTTGGCTACCTGAGTGAGGATGGGTGATTTTCCATTCTTTCGGAAAATAGAAATACTACTTGTTTTAGCATCTTGAGTGATGAATAAGCTAGTAATTTTTAAGGGACTGGATTTAGTTTTATTGCTTTGAGCATGCGAAATCTGGGTTAATGAGGCCAAAATTACAAGGCAATACGATAAGATTTTTTTCATGTTTTTAAATAGGTCAATTAAAAATAGCACATCCAGGAGGTTCAATGGATCTCATTCGAATTTAGTAATAATTTCATTTTAAATAATAGGTTTCCACTAAAATTACACTCCAATTAAAAATTGATTTGTATTGTTTTAAAAAAATCATACGCATGAAATCAAAAATAATTTGATTGTTTTCTTCTTGGATTATATATTTGTTGCACTTAAAAGAGATCAACCATTTCTTTAAGATTTTAGAACACAACATATTTTTGAAAGCTCATTCTTGATAAGAATGAGCTTTTTTTATTTTAAAGACTTTTTAATTTTTATGTTTTAAATTTTGTAAAATGTCGGATTTAATACGATCATACTTATTAAAATCAAAACATGTTTTCCATAGATCAATAAAATGATAAAAGCGTACTGCCTTTTTTTTATGTCCTTTAGCTTTACTAACTTTTGAAAAGTTAGTAAAGCTTAGGACATAGGCTATTTTTGATATCGATTAAGGAGATTGATAATGTATGAAATCGAGTTTAAATTGGATGTCGTATTTGAAGATCAAAGTCATTTTATTTACTAATTATTGGTCAATGGCAATTTGACTTGATGAATTTGTCGACATCCGGATATGCCCTCTTTTTAGCTTCATTCAGTGCACTGCATGCCTGATCTTTTTTTCCTAAGGCAATTTCAGCCATCGCTTTGAAAAAGTAGGATTTACCAGCCGCATTTTGCGCAAATGAATTGGCCTTATCGAAATATTGGATACAGCTTTCGTAATTCTTATTGGAGTAATAACAAATGCCTATATTTTCAAAATGGGTATAGTTTTCAGGTTCTTCCTGGCTTGCTTGTATGTAAAACTTAGCGGCTGCGGCGTATCGATCCTTTTGAAAGGCTAATGCGCCTCGGGCCGCATTATTATTGATGTTGCTTGCTGCTGCATTTCCCATGATGGTATTTTTAGCATTTGAAATACTGACAGAATCTTCAGGGAATTTTCGCGTTGTATACTCCAACATGCTCAGCATCTTTTTGTCTGCGCTCCCTTTTACTTCATACATACCGAGTAGATATTGAGAATAGGCTTCACCACCTGTTCTATACCGATTATAAAGGTTGAATATTTTTCTTATTTCTAAGGTATCACGTTTTTTAGATGCGGCAAAAATGGCGTTTTTGTAATAGCTTTTTGATCTAGGCCAATTGTAAAAAGCTAAGTAGGCATAATAAGCTACGCTGTCCAATTGTCTTTTATCAGCGAAAACGGCAGTTCTAATAAAATCGTTATAATGCAAATAGGGATTATCTCGATCGCTTTCTCTCAGTAATTTAAGCGCCGCATCGTAATTTTTATCTCTAAATTGATAGCGAGCTATGAGCGCTTTGATGGGTAGGGTGGAGGTGGACAAATTTGGAAAAGCAGGGAAGGCATTCTCCACCTCTTCCAAAGCCATTTTGGGATCGGTGTCAATTTCCCCCATGACAAATTTTTGCACCTTCAGGGATTTAAAAACTTGGTTGTTGATGTATATCGACCCGCCAATTAACATGAAACCTATGACAAAATAAAGGAGTGCAGAATGATTGAAAGTTATTTTTTTACCCACATTGGGTAATAAATAAGTTGGCGCAAACAACAGTCCCATCGTAAGCGTCAACATCGTTTGCATGGAGGTGCGTTCGGTTGGGAAATTAAGAAATGCATCCACAAAATAGCAGGTTA
>JABMMK010000073.1 GCA_013205605.1 Cytophagales bacterium
CCAATTATCCCTGTTTCAGACATAAGGGGAGGTTCTATTTTCCAAAAACAAAAATAATGCGTTTACAGATGATTCAGTCCATAAATAGTAAACGTCTAAATTTTAACCGGACACCAATGGTTATATATATTATTTTTTGACAATTTGATTTATAGTAAATTCAAAGTTGTTATCATCGGATCCATCGTATCATTTTTCTTTTTTTCTTACGTTAACCACTTAATTGACTTAGTCAATTTCACGAATATGACTTCGGGTTCTGTGATCAAACATTCGATTCAAAAGCGAGAGCATTATTTCTTTACGGACTCTGCCAATAAAAAGATTGATCTTTCAGCACCTACGCTAAAAAACTTAAGTCAATTAGGTAAGCCTATTGTGAATTTTACGGCCATTTTACCTAGTTCTGTCAAGTATGTAAATGATGCCATTCATTTGACCTTTAGTCATCAGATATATGCTTTGGACCCTGATTTAGCTGAAATTTCTCGAGTAATCCAACAAAATAAATATGATACATTACAGAGTGGAAATAAATTCAATCTGGGTGAATTTGAATTTGACATAAATACAGCACATTTTTCTTATCGGGGATTGAAAGTCAAGGGTAGAATTTTACATGGATCCGATGGGTATTATATGGTATTTGAAAATGCCCAACATCAAAACTGGGTGTTTAATATGTATTGGAGGGAAATTGACCGCAGAAAGCAGTTGACGCACTGGGATGGAATTTATTTAAGAAATTTGAGCGGAACGGTTCCTTTTATTTATTTACCTGACGACCGTTATGTGGCAAAAATCTTTAAGATAGAAGATGGTGTGGCCTCATTGGTAGGCGTAACACCTAACTTCAAAGTTAATGGGATGTGATTTCCCCTTTAAAAACTAGCTTTGCGGGTCCTATTAAGAATATTTCAGTAAATCCATCTTGTAAATTTCCTTCAAACGAAACAGACAATTCTCCGCCTAATGTTTTAATTTGAACGGGACTATTGACTCCCTGATACACATGTGATACTAAAGCCGCGGCTGTGACACCCGTTCCACAAGAATAAGTTTCGTCTTCCACGCCACGTTCATAGGTTCTGACAAATATGGTTTGGGCGTCAACTTTCTCGACAAAATTGGCATTTGTTCCTTGGATAGGTTCGTATGCTTCAGAATATCGAATAGTTGCCCCTACATTTTTTACATCATAAAATTTTACTTGGTTTACAAATCTCACAAAATGCGGGGAACCCGTATTGGTGAAAAAATCATCACCATGTTGGTCTACCGCGTGCATATCCATCATTTGAAGGGATATTTTTTCTGCGCTAACAAACGCCATGTGAGGACCATCAACGGCAATAAAACTCGCTTTTTCTTGAATGATATGTAAATCAGCGGCAAACCTGACAAGGCATCGACCTCCATTTCCACACATGGTTCCAATCGTTCCATCGGAATTATAGTAGACCATTTTGAAATCATATCCTGGTGCATTTTGTAAAAGCATAAGCCCATCAGCACCTATCCCAAATCTTCTTTGGCATAGATGCGCAATAGCCTCTTTACTGAGATTAAAAAGCTCATTTCGATCATCAATGATGATGAAGTCGTTTCCGGTACCTTGGTATTTATAGAATTGCATAATTTTTAATTGCGTGGCAATTTAAGGATTTTGGTTTAAATAACGCTCCTTAATTACCTGAATGTGATGCTTTTCGTGGCCAGCAATCATCCAAGCTAATGCGCGAACACTGACCGACTGGCCATTGGCATTGCCCAATTGGTTCGCTTGGCTAGTGCTAAAGGATTCAATTAGACTCATGGTCGATTGACGAACGTGGCGATATTGTGTCAAAATATCGGCAAAATCCTGAGATTCATATTGCGCATGAAGTAAATATTCATTTTCATCAAAACTCGGAAGTACTTGTCTTTCTCCTCGGGAAATAGCGAGGGCTCGGAAGCTAAAAATGCGTTCAGTATCTATGATATGACCTAGAAGTTGTTGGATGCTCCATTTGCCAGGGGCATAGGCAAAGGTTTCTTGGCCTTTCGTCAAGTTCTGGCAGATTTCGAGCAGATTGGTATGTTGGCTTTTTAGGATATCGAGCAAATGGTCCTCAGGCCCAAAGTTCAGGTATTCAGCGAAATAGCTTGAGTTTGGGTATTCAAAAGGTTCGGGTAGTCTCATTATTTCAATAAATTTTCCACAAAGGTATTGTTTGAAAGCAGAAAATACCTAATTTTGTGCCACCAATTTAAAAAGGTCCGGTAGTTCAGTTGGTTAGAATACATGCCTGTCACGCATGGGGTCGCGGGTTCGAGTCCCGTCCGGACCGCCAAAACAAATTAAGTCTCTGATTTTCAGGGACTTTTTTTATGATGTAACTTGAAAAATAAATTAAAACCTTCTATGAAAATGAATCAGGAAATCATTCAGTTATTTGA
>JABMMK010000074.1 GCA_013205605.1 Cytophagales bacterium
ATAGATGGATTATGGGCTACTAGATACATAACGGAGTGGGGACTGCTCAGTATTTTTTCCACATATTGGGGACCCGTGGCATGGTACCAATAATCATCAAAAGAATCTCCTGATTTTTCCACGTTTTCCATCAATATTTTAGCGGTTTCTATCGTTCTATTCGTATTAGAAATACACCAAAAACCTATAGGGAAATTGCTTTTCAAAAAAATTGCTCTTAACTCTTGCGCCTCTTCAATTCCCCTAATGGACAAGTTACGGCCTTCATCCGGGAGCAAATAGGGTCCAGCGTGCGCATGGCGAATTAAAAAAAGATCTTTCATGAAATAAAATCGGCTTGTGAGAGCAATGGAAATTCCCCCGCTGCATGTCTTTCCCCCATCATGATATAATGATCAGCCCCTTCTTTTAAACGACTTATTTGATCCTCAGCAATTGTTTTAACGACTTTGGCAGGTATTCCCAGCACCATGGAAAAATCAGGTATGATCATACCTTCTGTGACCAATGCATGAGCGCCAATTAAACAAAATCGGCCAATCTGAGCTCGATTTAATACCGTTGCATGCATTCCAATGAGGGAGCCTTCGCCTATCGTAGCACCATGAACAATTGCAGCATGGCCAATCGTCACTCTGGGGCCAATAATCGTTTTATCTCCTTCGTCGGCATGCAAGACCGCATTGTCTTGAATATTACAGCCCTCCCCTAAAATTATTTCTTCCACATCTGCCCGAATAACAGCTCCGTGCCAAACAGAAACATCTTTTGAAATAAGTACTCGGCCCATCACTGAAGCCGTAGGAGCGATATATATTGCCATGGTTAAATAATTATCTTCAAAGATACCATGCTTCATGATTTATCCATTAATTTATACCTAAATGAAAGAACTTTTAAGATTTGCTCGTTGGAAAAATACCGATACCCTCGTTTCATTAGGTAGTGGATCGGGTTGGTGGGAAATAAATTGTATGATTCATCAGCCTGCTGTCCAATTAATTTTGGTCGATCAAGATATTCAGGTTCTAACGAATGAGGAAGTTGGCGACTCCATTTCCTATTTCGAAAATACATCAAACAAAAAAAACACCACAACCATTTCCGTAAAAAACGAAGACGTGCATGCATTAACGTTGGAAAATGAAATGGCAGATTGGGTATTCATTTTTAATGCATTACACGAATTCAAACAGATCGATTTGGTACTACAAGAGGCTTTCCGACTATTAAAAAAAGGGGGGAAATTGTTTATAGAAGAGGAAATATCTATTTCAATTCCACTCATTCATGAGGGCTGTGGAAAAAAATTATTCTTTGCCGAGGAGTTAATGACCGTCGTAGCTGAAGCTGGTTTTGAAAAGATAGACAAAAAGCAAAAAGACGAAAAAGCTATTTATATCTTATTCAAAAAATGAAATTTTTGCTTTAGTTTAATTTAAATCATTTTCGCAAATTTGCATTTGAATCAATATACAATATGCCAACTAATGACCGTCCATTTATCATAGGGATTACCGGAGGAAGTGCCTCAGGAAAGACCCTTTTTTTAACTCGATTGATGGAGCAATTCGATACGGATGACATTTGTTTATTGTCTCAGGACAATTACTATCGCCCAAAGCATCATCAAACGAAAGATGAAAATGGGATTGAAAATTTTGACTTGCCTGGTGCCATTGATGATGTGGCTTTTGCCGCTGACGTCGAAAAATTGAGGTCAGGTGAAATAGTCACTCGCGAGGAATACACCTTCAATAACTCAGATAAAATTCCCAACTTACTACATTTCTATCCTAAAAAAATATTGGTTGTAGAGGGAATTTTCGTTTTTCATTTTCCGGAAGTTGCCAAGCTCTTAGATTTAAAAATATTTATTGACGCCCAAGACAAGATCAAATTAAAGCGCCGCATAAAACGCGATAATGAAGAAAGAGGCTATGATTTACAGGATGTCATGTATCGTTGGAAATACCATGTCAAACCTACCTACGAAGAGTTTATCAGGCCGCATAAACGAAGTTGTGATATCATAATACCCAACAACCAACACTTTGAAAAAGGCTTACAAGTCATTGTATCCTACTTGAAAAGTCATGCTTAAAAGGTCGTTCCTAAACTTATTTTTTTTCTGATACGGGTTAGCTCGGAGGCTGGAATTTGAAGAAAAGAGGCCAACTGGCCTTCGGGTAATTGGGCCGCGATCCAAGCAAAATTTCGTTGGAAATGCTCATACCGTTTTTGAGGGGGTTGAATTTTAATTAAAACAGCAATCTTCTCCTGCTTTTCTAATTCATCTTGTGTTAGTTGGCGCAAAACCGCCACAAATCCCGGAATGCTCTCGTAAATCCCGTCCAACTCAGCGCGCGTTAAAACTAAAATATCTGAATCCATTAAGGCGTGAATAGATTGGGAGAAGGGTTTAGTGGCCATTAAACTACTGCCTGAAAACAAAAAATTATTTTCGAATGTAAACTCTTTCGATTCCAAAATCTCTGAATCTTGATTTGATCCACTCCGCAAAATTCCTTTTTTCAAAAAAACCAATTGGTCTAAAAAATCTCCCGCGTTTACCAAATACTCATTCTTCTTTAGATGAATAATTTTAAAACTTTTACTAACATTCAGGATTTCTGATTTAGAAAGAATATTAAGTGGAGAGATTAAATCTCGAATCGATTGGGACATAGAAAGAATGGGGTATGGAACCGTTTAAATGTAGGCCTTATCATTGACAAGTCAAGCTATATCAAATCTAAATTGTAATGAAGCCCTTTATTTTCTCTTTGAGCGCGTGCGTGCTTGATGATCAAATAAGCCACATTGATCATATTTCTCAATTCACACAAAGGGACAGTAATTCGTGATTGTTTATATAGCTCTTCGTGCTCTAAATAAATCAATTCCAAGCGATCATAGGCCCGCTTCAAACGTCGGTCAGTTCGAACAATGCCGACATAATTGGACATAATGGATTCCAATTCACGTGCCATTTCCGTAACTAACACTAGTTCCTCAGGGTTTTTCGTGCCTGCATCATTCCAAGCTGGAATTAATTCAGGTAAGGATTGAGTCCCAAATTCGTCAATAGACTTTTGGAAAGCCCGATGGGCAAATACAATGGCTTCTAATAAACTATTGGACGCCAAACGGTTTGCTCCATGAAGGCCCGTGTAGGAACACTCCCCAGCGGCATATAAATGTTGAATATTGGTCCTGCTGAATTCATCCACAATAATCCCCCCACAAAGGTAATGCTGAGCGGGTACCACTGGAATCATTTCCGTCGACATATCGATACCCAATTCATCCAAACAATGCTGATAGATCATGGGGAAATGTTGTATAATTTCATCTTTAGGAATATGCCTTGTATCCAAAAATACATGGTCGCTACCTTGCCTTTTCATTTCGGAATCGATGGCGCGGGCAACAATATCGCGGGGTGCCAGTGACAAACGTTCATCATAATGCTCCATAAACGTAGAGCCATCCAAATTTTTCAGAATTCCTCCGTGGCCCCTAACCGCCTCTGAAATCAAAAATGAGGGCTTCTTTCCGGGATTGTATAATGCGGTAGGATGAAACTGGATAAACTCCATTCCTTGGACAAACGCCTTTGCTCGGTAGGCCATCGCAATTCCATCACCGGTGGCAATCTTCGGATTGGTCGTGGATTGATATACCTGACCGATTCCCCCGGTGGCCAACAAAGTAGTTTTGCCTAAAAAGGTCTCCACTTTTTTGGATTTTAAATTAAGGACATAGACGCCAAAACATTTTTTGTCCGGAGTATCCTTGGTCACCTTTTCGCCAAAATGGTGTTGGGTAATTAAATCCACCGCAAAGTAATGCGTGAAAAAATCCACCGATTGGAAAGACTTCAATTGGGCTAAAAGTGCGCGCTCAATTTCATTGCCCGTTGAGTCCTTGTAATGTAAAATTCGTTTATCCGAATGCCCACCTTCTTTGACTAAATCAAAAGTTCCATCTGCCCGACGATCAAAATCAGTTCCATACGAGATTAATTCCTTAAGCCGCTCAGGAGCTTCTTTGACCACCATCTCGACAACCTTTTGATTGCTTATAAAATCACCTGCGACAATGGTATCTTGTATATGCTTATCAAAGGAATCATCCTGATCCCAAACAGCCGCAATGCCACCTTGTGCATATTTGGTATTGGTTTCCTCAGCAATGGTTTTTGTGATGACCGCAATTTTAACAGGTTGATTAATATCCTGAAAGTGTTGCGCAATTTTTGCGGTATACGATAAACCCGCAATACCGGACCCAATTACAATAAAATCATAGGTGAGCATAATCCATTATTTAATCATGCAAATTAACCAAAAAGGCACATAGAAATGTATTTAAATTTAATTATTGTAATTTGCGATAAATTAATCAAACCCTTTAATAAATAAAACAAACATAATGGAATCCAATAACAACACATCTAAGATTGCACTCATAGTCCTTGCGGTATTAACTGCAGTATTTGGAGTCTTGTATTTTAGGTCGAACCAACTGACAAAAGAGCAAGCCACTAGTATCGAAGAAAAAGCAACTGAATTAGCTAATACACGTGTTAAATTAGATTCAATTTCGACTCAGTTAGACCTTAAAATCTCTGAAATTAAAGCATTGGGAGGCCAAGTGGCAGACTTAGAAGCTTTGAAATTGCAATTAGAGCAAGATAAATCTTCACTAAAGAAAGCAAATCATGCGACTGTGGAATCTTATTTAGCTAAAATAAAAGAATATGATCTTATTCTAGCTCAAAAGGATGGCGATATTGTTGAGCTGAAAAAACAAAATGGTGTTTTAACCGAAAACAACCAAGTATTAAACACTCAAAACCAGACCTTAAACACTGAAAATACGGGCTTAAAGACGGTCAACAAGAACTTAAGTGATACCTTATCCGATGTAGCAGCAAAGAACAAAGAATTAGCTCGTAAGGTAAGTATCGGTGCTGCATTGAAAGCTCAGAACATTCGCGTATTAGCTGTTAACGCAAAAGGAAAAGAAACGGAGAAAGCTAAATTAGGTGGAAAAAGAATTGACAAATTGAAAATTGTATTCAATTTAGCTCCTAATCCAATCACTAAATTGGAGAACAAAACCATTTATGTACGTATTTTAGATGGGGAAGGAAGTACATTATCAGACGAGGCAGTAGGATCAGGAAAAATCAATCAAGGCGGTAAAGATATTCCTTTTACCACTTCTCAAACCGTTTCCTATTCAAATGATAACCAGGAAGTTGCCGTGCTTTATTCACGTGGTGGGGTTGTTTATAAGCCAGGGAAATATTCGATCGAAATGTATTCAGAGGGATTTGCGATTGGCAATGGCACTTTTGTTGTCAGATAAATGATCGAAATCTAAAATTTTAAAGAGCCGCCATTGCGGCTCTTTTTTTGATACGTCGACCAGTATTATTTAGTCCCAAAGAACGAATTAAAGCTCTTATTGTAAAGAATACTTGCACCTAATGTTTGATTGATTTGATAGGAGTTTAAGGACCCTAAAAGGGTGGTTTGAACATTTCGATTGTACGTTTTTGTACGTAGGCTTCCGTCCTTTTTAATAAAATATTCCAAAGCCCAATCGCCCAATAAAATTTGAGGACTTGTCTGATTTCTGGCATCTGTAAATCCTCCACTTCGCGTGATCCGCAATCGGTCATTCACATTATAAGATGCGCGCAACTGTAAGTTGGTCAATATATCTTGGGTCAAACTACCACCGCCCAAATAAACATCTATGTTCAAATCCTTGTTAATTTCTGAGGCCAAATTGCTCAATTGATTCGAGAGCATCTCCGTAAAATTTCCCATTAAATTACCTAGAACCAACCCACTAGCCCCAAAAGGCGAGACTAATTGGCCAAAAAGAAGTACGTTACTAACTTGTCGGGTCAACTCCTGTTCATCGGTTTTTATTCGATTAGCAAAGGCAGTCACTGCACTATTCAAGGTCACATCTTTTGGATAATCTCGAATGCCAATATCAAAAGAAACATTGGGAGCCAATAGCCTATCCTGTAAATTAATCACCACATCTACTGGGTATCGACGCTTAAATTCAGGTAAATTTCCTTTGTTTGTTGTATCCAAAAGGATAGGAAACAAACTCGCATATTGGGTGTAAATTGCTTTCATGTTGATGTTGGCATCCAAAGGACTACCGGTCCATGAAATTTTAGAGCCCCGCTGAATAGCAAATTTTTTGTTAATGATGTTTTGAAGTGAAAAAGTATAATCCCCTTGATCGATCGCATAGTCACCTAACATCTTAAAATCACCCTTTTTATCCATCGTCATCCGAATGCCTCCCGTACCGTAGCCACGCATGATATCTCCTTTTTTGCTGTCTAATTGGACTTCTCCATAAGCCTCAGGAGTCAGATTTAACATCAAATCTAAGCGGATGCCATTGTCTTTCGATTGGGTTGAAACGAGCTTTTCGTTGACCGTCTCTGTTTTTAACGTTTGGCTTAAAAACTCAAAGTCATCATCTGCTTTCGCCTCCGATTCACGATCTAATGGAATGAATAATCGGGTACCCTTTTCACTTTTTAAATTGCCCGAAATGAGCAAATTATCGAGGGTGCCATCCAACTGAAATAAGCCACTTGCATAGCCGGTACCATAATAAAAGGAGCTTGGGCTCTTCTGTGTATTTAAAATTTTATACCGAGTTAGATCAGCCGTTAATGACATTTCCAAAGGCTTGTCCTTAGGAAAATTGAGTTGGCCATTTAACTTAGCTACATTGCCATCATTATCTTTCAATTGCCAATTTTTGGCTAAAATTTGTCGCCCTTGAAACGAAACTGTATCGCTCACAAAAATGGATGTATTCAAATAATCAAAATTGACTTTAGCTTTCTGAACGCTCACTTTTCCACTAAAGTTGGGGTCATTAAACTGACCCCTAATTTTTAATTCACCGGAAGCCTCACCAGCTAATCCTGAAAAAATACCTCGCGTAAATGGCTCCAAAATTTCAAGATTCGTCCGGTTCAATTCCGTTTTGAGGGCCAATTGGTCCCCCTCCGCATACGGCTTATATTGTCCACTAACGGACAATACGGGTTCCCCCAACCGATTTAAGGTATAGTTCAAATCCATTCGCTGAGATTCGGCCATATAGGTCCCCACGCCTTGTAAATTACCCATATAAAACTTGTCCAATCGAAGCGAGTCAACAATCATCCAGGAGTCAACACGCGTGTTTTGATACCAATTTTGAACGCTAATTTCCGCATTCAATTCTCCATTCGCCTTAATGGCGAGAATAGGCTCAAGGGTCGCTAATTGGAATTTATTTGCACGGAATCTTAATGTTTGCGTTGAGTCCAAGGACAAACTTCCTTGCAAGGCAATCGATTGTTTTTTGTTTGATATTAATACATGCTCTGCCTTCCATTCTTGACCTTTCAGTGTCACCATATTTTCAGGATCAAAAGCCCAATCTTGCCCTAAAATTTTCAGGTAGGAATCCTTGAATCTCAAGGATAAACCATCTTTTTCAAATCTCCAATTGCCTCCAAAATGTGCCGAATTGTCATCACCTGCTTGTTTGAAATCAACGTCAAAATTAATTCGATCCTGATCCCAAAGTGCATTTAATTTGAAGTTTTCGGTGGGAGTCAAAAAATTTAATTGCTGTCTTCGTGATTGAAAAACAAGGCTTGAAGACACTTCGGGGCCACCTAAAAACTTGGAACTTTGAAGTGAAAAAACGGATTGATAAAATTTATATCCGCCAAAAACTAGTGTGTCCGGATAAGACTCTAAACTAACCGAATAGGTTCTCCCTTTGGAAACATTTCCAGTAAAAATGGTGTTTCGACCTATGCCAATGGACGGATAAAATCTAGATAAAATAGGTTGGGCTTGATGGCAAATGATGGTAAAATCAGCAAAATATTTATCATTGACATCATATTTTCTCTTGTTGTAATAAGCGGTCCTTTCGTCTTCTTTTTGATTAAAATACAATAGATATTCATCAGCTAATTGGCCCAGTTCTGCTTTCATTTTAGTGGGCTTGAAATCTCCGTTTAACTCCACTGAAATCAAATCAGAATTCAATCGATACTGCCTAAAACCCACGTTATTTTCATTGGCCGAAAAGGAAATTAAGCCCATGGACAAATCATCCATTAGAGGTTTTTTAATCACTATATCTGTGAAAAGTGCCTTGCCAAACAAATCGTCGATGTCAGTAAATTTAATGTTCAAATCAAAACCTGTTTTAATCTGAACATCCTCGCTCCCCCAATGTAATTTAGCTAGATCCGCATGCCCTATTTTACCCTCTAACAAATACGAGGCTTTGGGTTGTTGCAAGTTGATTTCCCCCGACATCTCAGCCACAAAATGGGTATCCTTCACGGCCACATTTCCTTTAAATAATTGCCGCTGGAAATTCCCTTTTAAACTTACATTTTTATAGGCATAAGCGTTAAAAGTAATTTCAGAAAGCTTGCCATCAAAATCAACATGGGCGGATTTTTTTGAAAAACCGGTTCCCTTTATCTTACCTATTAGATCAATATTGCCAATGTAAGTTTCTAGATCCAGCAGTTTGCCCAATTTAAATTTGGCCAATTTAACACTCCCGTCGTAGGATGACAAAGCCATTGAATCTTTAAGCTTAAGTTTGAAATCGCCTTCCATATACCCTAAACCGGTGTTCAATTGGCCTGATGTTTGGAAGTTGTCATACGCGCCTTTAAATTTTCCATCGAAAGCAACAGAACCCAAGATATTCATTTTTTCAGAGGCTCCTTGCGTGATAAAAACAGCTAAATCATTAGGAAAGAAAATGGACTTATTCATCGAAAATTCCATTTGTGTGGTCGTTACATTGGGCAAGCCTTTAAAGCTAAAATCACCTTTCAACTTAGATTTCTGGCCAAATCCTATTTCAAAATTCTTCAGTGCCAAATTATCCACCGAGCCGTTTAGTTGGCCATTCAATTGATAATACCCCTTATAATCATACATAGCAGTGACAAATCGCCCCAAATCCTCCCCTTTAACCTTGCTATTTTTTAGGTTACCGACCATGTCTACTTTCGTAATCCACTTCGTCAAGTCGTTTATTTTGGTATAGTTCATGTGGACATGGTCGCCAACATATGAGTCATTAAAAAATAAGGTCAAATCATCAAATCGCATTTGCCGATCTGAAATCATGAACTTGGTGTCCAACTTTTTAACTTGGAATTTACTCGAAGGATCGATCGTCTGAAAGCCGATCGTCTGAAGTCCAATGGTATCCCCGTGGACATAAAAATCGGCTACTTTAGAATTTATTTTAACAAAACTGAAATGCGATAAATCGAAGTGTGTAGGTGTAGCCAGGTTTTTTTCTCGCTCGTCATCGAGTAAAAAAGTACCGTCAACGACCTGGGCTGAATGAATTTTAAACAAACTGGATTCGGTGCTGGTAGAGGTTGAATTTTTGTTCACATACGCAACAATACGATCGATAAACTCATTCAAATTTATCTTCCCCGATTTTTTTTCCAAAATTAAATGCACTCGGGGACGAATCAATTGCGCATATTCCAACGATGGTTTTGAACCTTGCAAAAACAAATCTGAAATACTGAAATTGATGTCTAATTGTTCAATATAAATCATGTCCTTGCCCCAAGGATCTTTGATCCGCAAACCCCAAAAGCTTATTTCGTCAAAAAACTTAAGCTGGATTCCTTCTAAGGTTAGCGGATACCCAATGGCTTTTTCGATTTTAGGAGTAAAGTAATTGGCTAATCGGATTTGATTAGAGGGTACGCGCAGAAGCAATATGATCGAAAAAAATAGCAAAAAAATCCCCACCAATCCATACAGGACTGATTTTGCGAGGAGTTTCAGGTATTTGACCATATTTTTCTTTTAGTGAAAAAAACAAATTATGTTTTAATTACCTTATTTTTACAGACGAATTTTTATGATTTTACTAGCGATTGAATCTTCTTGTGATGAAACTTCGGCGGCGATAATGGTCGACGGCGAGTTAAAATCAAACGTCATTTCCACTCAATTAATTCATAGCGAGTGGGGAGGCGTCGTTCCCGAATTAGCTAGCAGGGCACATCAAAAATCAATTATTCCTGTTGTCCAGGAAGCTCTGCAAAAGGCAAATATAAACAAAAATGACTTGAATGCCATCGCATTTACACGAGGCCCCGGTTTGCTTGGAGCCCTGATGGTAGGAACGTCATTTGCTAAGTCATTAGCCCTAAGTTTAGATATTCCATTAATTGAGGTAAATCACATGCAAGCCCATGTGTTGGCGCATTTCATCGAAGAACCTAGGCCCCAATTTCCCTTTTTATGCTTAACCGTAAGTGGTGGTCATACACAGTTGGTCTGGGTGGAGGGCCCTTTACACATGCAAATCATAGGGGAAACTCAGGATGATGCCGTTGGCGAAGCCTTTGACAAAACGGCTAAACTACTTGGACTTCCTTACCCCGGAGGACCTTTGATTGATAAGCTTGCCAAAGAGGGAAATCCTGACAAATATTCATTTCCCATGGGCGAAATGCCCGGATTAGATTTTTCATTTTCAGGAATTAAAACCGCAATTCTTTATTTCCTCCAAAAAGCATTAAAATTAAATCCCAATTTCATCGAGGAAAACAAGGCGGACATTTGTGCTTCAGTGCAAAAAACATTGATTGAAATTCTATTGCGAAAAGTCAAAAAGGCCATGCGTGAAAAAAATTGTTCTTCCATCGCGATCGCAGGAGGGGTATCTGCTAATTCAGGCTTACGAAAAAGGTTGCAGGAATTGGGCGAAGAAAATCATTGGGAAGTTTTTATTCCAGCTTTTTCATATTGCACCGATAACGCAGGTATGATCGCCATGGCTGGCCATTTTAAATTCGAAGTAGGTGAATTTTGTGGGCAAGATGTCAGCCCATTAGCCAGGTACGCACTGTAGAGACGCGATACCTCGCGTCTAAAAACCGGATTCGTAGAGACGCGATACCTCGCGTCTAAAAACCGGATTCGTAGAGACGCGATACCTCGCGTCTAAAAACCAAATCGTAAATACGCGATACCTCGCGTCTAAAAACCAAATCGTA
>JABMMK010000075.1 GCA_013205605.1 Cytophagales bacterium
AATGTGCTAGGGGCGGTTAAAGCAATTCAAGGATTTTTACCCGCATTGAAAGCATCTACAAATTCTTCCATTGTACTTTTCAGCACTGTGGCCGTACAAACAGGAATGGGCTTTCACGCTTCCATCGCGAGTTCTAAAGGAGCCATTGAAGGATTGACTAGATCTCTTGCCGCCGAACTAGCTAGTTCGAAAATACGAATCAATGCCATTGCGCCTAGTTTAACCCAAACACCATTAGCAAATGCACTATTAAACAGTGATGAAAAAATTGAAGCTGCGGGAAAAAGGCATCCTTTAGGCCGTGTAGGCCAAGCGGCTGATCTAGCAAACATGGCGGTATTTCTTTTACATCCTGAAAATTCGTGGATTACGGGGCAAATTTTAAAAGTGGATGGTGGAATGGGAGATCTAAGAGCTTAATCCATGTTCATTAAAGTGCTTTTGATTCAAAGCTAAATTAACTTTATTCCATTCAATCTCTTTGATAAAATCCTGTTTTCTAATTTGACAATTTTTTATAGGACAATGTGTGCAACATTCATCTAAACATGGATCTACATGGACAAATATTTCAATGTCCGTGGGCATTACCTGACCTATAGTTACCTCGAATTCATGAATTTCGTCATGAACACGGTTTAAATCCCAATACCGTGGTAGCGTTAAATGGCAATCAATATGTAAATCTCCTCCATATTGTTGCACTCTTAAATTATGTAAATCAATCCATTCTTGTTTTTTATTGGAAACAATCCATTGGATAACCTTTTGAAATACCTCCGGATTTGTCTCGTCCATCAAAGCAGCTATCGCCTCACGAATTAAATTAAGACCTTGCCAGCACATCACCGAGGCAAAAATCAAAGAGGCAACGGAATCGATCCAAAATAAATTCGTCACGTAGGTAATGACTAAAGCGATGACAACAAAAACTCCATTCAATGCATCTAGTTGAAGATGCTTGCCATCCGCCAAAATAGCCGGTGAATGGGAAGACTTGCCTTGACTAACCAAATAATATCCAAGAATTCCATTGACAGCAGCTGAACTTAAGGAAATAATAATCCCAAGGTCTAAACTTTTTAACTCTGGACGTGCATATAAATGTTGCCATGCATGTAAAAATATATACATGGCGGCTAATAAAATTAAAACCCCTTCCAACCCAGATGCAAAGAATTCAATTTTTCCATGCCCATACGGATGATTTAAATCACGAGGTTGCGAAGCTAAGTAGATGGAATAATACGCAAATGCCGCCGCAACGACATTAACGATAGATTCCAGCGCATCTGTCAATAAAGTTGTAGAACCACTGGCATAATAGGCATAAAATTTAGCCCCCATGATGGCTAAACTGACTAAAAATGATAAAATGATTAAACGTTGCTTCATTCTTGATTAAAAAAGTGTACAAAGATACTATTTTTGCAACATGGAAAATAAAGAGAATCCCTGGAAGACATTAAGTAATACCACAAAGTATGAAAATCATTGGATTAAAATTGAACATCATGAGGTGATCAACCCAAATGGCAACCCTGGTATATATGGAAAAGTATGCTTTAAAAACATCGCGGTATCTATTGTGGCTTTAGACCATGAGAATCATGTGTATTTAGTAGGCCAACATCGATACACGATTGATGCTTATTCATGGGAGTTGCCGGAAGGCGGCTGTTTAATTTCAAATCAAGAAGATCCATTGGAAGCAGCAAAACGAGAACTGTTGGAAGAAACAGGCTTGCAAGCTAATCAGTGGACGCTCATGGGTGAAATTTTCCTTAGTAATTCAGTGACCGACGAAAAAGCGTTTATGTATTTGGCCACGGAATTAAGTCAAAACGAATCTAATCCTGAGGATACGGAAAAACTAGAAATTAAAAAATTACCAATCAGAGAAGCCATTGAAATGGCACACAATGGCGAAATAAAAGATTGCTTAAGTGTTGTGAGCTTATTAAAGGTCCCACGATTTCATCAATGCTAACTCAGCATAATCCGTTAAATCATACTTGACAGGAACAATACTGACAAAATTATCTGATAGGGCATCTAAATCCGTATTATTATTTAAATCATTATTTTCCAAATTTCCATCCATCCAATAATAGGATTGGCCATACGGATCTTTGCGTTCCTCAAAAAACTCTCTATAAACGGCATTGGCTTGTTTGGCAACTTTAATGCCTTTTAAAGGAACCTCAGATTTAGCAGGAAAATTCACATTTAAGGTCAAACCTTTGGGTAAACCGTGAACTAAAACTTGTTGGCATATCTTGATTATATAATCGTGGCAATGACTAAAATCTGCATCGGCACCGTATTCGCATAAGGAAAAACCAATGGCAGGAATCCCTTCCATAGCAGCTTCAATGGCCGCCGACATAGTTCCTGAATATAAAACAGAGATAGAAGCATTGGAACCATGATTAATTCCCGAAACGACTAAATCAATTTTCCTTCCTTTTAATATTTGATGCTTGCCAAATTTCACACAATCAGCGGGCGTACCCGAACATTTATAGGAAAGAATATTGGAGCCAAAATCAGATGTTTTGCTCACGCGAAGGGGTGAGCCTAAGGTAATGGCATGGCCCATTCCAGACTGATGGGTGTCCGGAGCGACAACAACCACTTCTCCCATTTCAGACATAATTTCAACTAAAACTCGAATTCCCTTTGAATAAATTGAATCATCATTGGCAATTAAAATAAGTGGCTTTTCTTGGCTCATAACTTTTATATTTGCGTGCAATTTACAAATTTGCACGCATAATTTAAACGCATGAAGATTAGGAAAGCAATATTATCTGATATACCTATCATTAAAGAAATCGCAGAAAAAGCATGGAGGCCCACCTATGACCATATTTTAACGGAGCAACAAACCCTCTATATGCTCAATTTAATGTACAATAGCAGCACATTAGAAAATCAGATTAATGGGAACATTGAATTTTTTATGGTTGACCTGGGCCAAGAAACAGTCGGATATTTTGCCGTAGAAAATGTAAACGAGCAAATTGTTAAACTGCATAAACTCTATTTAGATCCGACGCAAAAACAAAAAGGGTTGGGACGGAAAATTATCCAATATATCAAGGATTGGACCCTTGGAAATCAAAGGAAAAGCATCATTCTAAACGTGAATAAAAATAATTCAGCGGTCCAATTTTACCTAAAAATAGGCTTTATAATCATCGAGGAGCTCATTCTTGACATAGGAGAAGGATATGTCATGGATGATTACGTTATGCAATTAGATCTAGGGTCAACTCAATCAATTGCTTAATTTGACTTTCGGGATTTTTGGAAAATTCATGTGTCAAGCGATTAGCCAAAATAGCATTCAAAGAAATCATTTCATGTCCAAGAGAAGCTGAAAAGGCATAATAGGCCGCTGTTTCCATTTCAATGTTCGTAATGATTTCACCTTCAAATTTAGTCTTGGAAACATCCCGTAAAAAATCAGGCAA
>JABMMK010000076.1 GCA_013205605.1 Cytophagales bacterium
CACCTGGTTTTGGCCTGCCATATCACAGGAGTTTATGATGTAAATCGGAATACTACCTTAGTGGATGACGCCTATGAATTAGTGCAAGCATGGGCGGAATCAGTAGCTAAGGCTAATCTAAAAGGCATTATTTTTCACAATAATTTTTCTAAAGAGACCTGTTCGCGCTTTGAAAATACACACATTTCATTCGAGCGCATCGAGTATAATCCTGAATTTAATCCAAATGTGTACCGGTATTTCGTCTACCGTGATTTTTTAGCGAAATCGCTTGATCCTATTCAAGGTGTTTTTGTGACAGATATTTCAGATGTTACGTTGGCCCAAAATCCGTTTATAGATCCTTTGTTTCAAAATAACCCATTAACTCTTTTTTGTGGGGATGAACCTAAATTACTCGACAATGAATGGATGCTTGCACATGCAACTCACCTGCGGGAGCAGATTACAGATTACCGCGCATATGAGGAGCGTTTTGCGGCAGAAACGCTCCTGAACTGTGGGATCATCGGTGGAGCATTTCCTGTCTTTTTTGAATTCCTTCAACAATTATGTGAAATACATGAAACGTATAATCGCACCAACAAAACTACCTATACCGGTGATATGGGTGCTTTTAATTATTTAGTCCGAACCCGATTTAATGAAAATTTACGGCATGGCTTCCCTGTTAATACCGTATTTAAAGGGTATGAAAACGACCGAATGGATTGTTGGTTTAGGCATAAATAATCCTCTTTTTCAAGTAAATGAATTCCTAATTGGACCAATAAGCTCTAGAGGAATTTTTAATCGAGTAACCAGGAAGTTTTACAAACTTGCTTTGTAAATAATTCACTTGAAGTATCACACATTAAATTTGATTTTTTAGTTTCTTTTATTTTACGAGTTTGGCATCATGAGAAGGCAATGCACTTAACATGATTTTAATAAAACCATTCATGGATTTGTCATCCATCCACCTCACCACTGCGATCATATCATTTTCTGGATCTACATAAATCGCATTTGTTCCATTGCCGATGTGCGCATAAGCTTTGGCCGGGGCTGAAGGATACAATTTACGATCGGTATTCAGAAAATAATTCATGAAACCATATCCGATATTGGCAGGAGTAGGCGAAGTGGACTTGCTAATCCAGTTTTCGGATAAAATTTGCTTGCCATTCCAATTTCCTTTTCGCAAGGTCAATAAACCAAATCTGGCCATATCATAGGAATTAATAAACATCCCACCCCCAAAATGCCCGCCACCACTGACGGATTGAATCATTTTTCCATCTACCACAATCCATGCATTTTTATACCCAGTCCAGGCCCAAGTGTTGGAGGCGCCAATCGGATTCATAATGTTTTCTCTAAGTACTTCAGGCAGAGGTTTCCGCCAAACCAAAGTAGCTGCCAATGTAAGCGCATTCACTCTTGTATCATTGTATTTATATACGGTACCTGGTTCAAATCGTTGACGAGTGGTCCATTCGGCTGGTTTATCTGAAGGCCGATCGGCCCAATCAGGCTTTCCCCATAAAACGCCTTCCCAGTCACTAGTCTGTCGCAATAAATGTTCCCAATTGATTTTTCGATTATGGCTTGTTTCAAATGGATAGATGAAGGAGGTTTTGGCTAATGGATTTTGACTCAGATCTTTTCCTTCCTCATTCGCCACTTCGATCGGGGGTAAATAGGTAAAAACTTTGTCTTCCAACGAACGGATTAAACCTTTGTCATAAGCGATTCCTACTAGGGATGAAACCATGCTCTTAGTTACGCTATGGGTCATTTCGACGGCTGATGGATTGCCCCATTCGGCAATAATGTAGCCTTTGTAAATGATAATTCCTGCCGCTGGACCGCGATCAGCCATGGGTCCTATGGGGTCTGAGAAGGGTTCTTTGCCAAATTGCATGGCTTGCGAAAGCCAAAGATTTTTAGGCTGGTTAGTTTCATGGGCTTTAGCATAGTCGCTCGCCTCCCTAATTTTATTGCTATCTAGATTAAAAAAGCTGGGAGATTTATGTTCCCATTGATGGGCACTAGGATAATACATTGCTTTTTGCGCAAAAGCATGAAAAGGGCCTACAAATAATAAAAAGGCAAGGTATTTTTTCATTAGATCAATTCAGGAAAAATATTTTAAAATATCCTACAATTTTCTCGAAGGAGGATTTCACTTGTAATTTTATGAAAAACTTCAAGGAATCAATGAAATTCAAGAATATTTATTTTTGAAGGTAATTTAAATGCCAATCTAAAATCTAAAAGAGTTTTAGATCCAATGTTAATAATTGAAAAAGCGGAGTAGGTAACGATTTTTTATATCCTCAAAAACATAATGACCACTCCCGTTTCTTCTTTACGGCTAATGATCATTATGTCTCAGATTAATTCACCAGGTCGACCAACATCCGCTATCTTTTAGAAAATTCGATAACCTTTATGTCAATTTGCCGTCAAACTTCATCCAAAATGGATAAATGTGAAAAACGAATGAAATTATTTTTTCGTAGGCTTAGGCTTGTAAATGGCACCATTTGAAAAATCAACGATGGCAGCTGGCCAGAAAAGAACAATATCTAATATTAAGGCACCCGCGCGAAGCTCTCTCTCAGGCTTTCCAGGTGCTGGTTTTGTTTTTTGATAGGCCGTAATAGGTCCGCCAAATAAGGTGGCACATGAGCTCATGGAAGCCAAAATAACAACCGCCAACATTGCTTTTAAAAATTTAATTTTCATGATTTTTAGAATAAAGTTTGAAAAGATTTTTTTGAACTCAAAAATAATTATTATGACTTTAAATAGTCAAGATTCTCTTTTCATGCGGTTTGATTTTTATACTAATCAAACTAATTTGTTGAAATTCCATTTCACCCATTGACAAAAAAAATCAAACCATTTTTGAGGGATGGTTTGATTTTTAAAAGATGAACTCAATCGCTTAGGAAATTCTTAAAACGTATTGAACCTTAAATCAATCAGGACTTAGGCTTCATCGTTTGCATGTATTTCACTAAATCCAACACTTCATTTTCTTGAATAGTCTCTAAAATACCCACTGGCATCAGCGAGGACGGCATCACTTCCCTAGATTGAATGTCAGACTTGTTTATTTTGGATGATTCTTTTCCTACGATTCGCATGGTAACTTGTCGATTATTTTCAGCAATAACATTGCCCGAATAGGTACGGCCATCACGCGTTGTGATCACAACTAATTTATAATCTTCTTGTATTTCGCCCGATGGGTTTAAAACGTTGAATAAAAAATAGTCCAAATTAGCACGGTTTGATCCCGTTAATTCAGGGCCTATATTACCACCATTTCCATACATTTTATGGCATGATCCACAGCTTTTTTGGAACACGATTTCTCCTTTTTTTGTATTTGCTTCTAAAATTGCGGCTGGCGTAAGGATATTGCGGTACTTGATGTACGCCTTTTCCAAGGATTGTTCCTGTTCGATTGGACCCCAATATTCGATAAATCCACTTCCTACGACACGAAGTAGTTGACGCGCCGTATAAGCCGGAATGTCAGATTTAGGGATTGTTTGGTTTTTTAGGGCTTGTGTTAGCTGCCAACCGTATTTCGGTCTGGAAGAAAGTGTTTCAATGGCCCTACGTTTCTCCACTATCGATAAAGCTTTATAATTGCTAACAATCAAAGCGCCTAAATTATCTTCGTTAAAATTGGCAATCGCAGAAATAACATCCATTCTCAAAGGGATTTGGCTGAATAAGTTTGGTATTTCATTTTTCAACTCCACTTTCTTTCCAGCAGCAAGGTAATTTATGGCCTCTTTGCGTTGGTCTATAGACGATTTATTGTTCTTCAACAGCGCTATGTATTTTTGCGTGGCATCGGTTTCGCCAAATCGCTGGGATATCTGCGTCGCCAATGTAGCCACGGTACCCTTTTTTAAGGTCAGTTTTTTGAATACAGCATTCCAGTTTTTAGGTGCATTTAAGTCAAATCGCCCCTCTAAACCATCCTTCATTCCTTCTAATACGTGGGTCAAATTCTTATTGATATTCCCGACATAACTAATTAATAGCTCATGTTCATTGGCATCCACGAGTCTCCTAGCGATATAATTAGCGATCATGGGAACTTGGCAGTTTTTCAATAATTCTAAGCCTAATTTCGGGTTGGTTTTAACTAAGGGTTCTAAACCAAACCAAATCATTTTCGGTAAGTTATGGTCTTCACTATCTTCAGCATGTTGGGTTAATTCACTCGCAATTTTCCACGCTGATGCCTCAGGTATTCTTTGTAAAGCAGAGGCCAGATACAAACGGACCACGGGTGATTTATCTTCTTTGGCTATGTTATTAAATGCCATAAGCGCATCCGCTGATGGAGATTTATCTTCACATAATAGCTGAATGGCCCATGATCGGATGTACTCATCGGAATCGGAAAGCAAACTTTCCAATTGGCCAGAGGCA
>JABMMK010000077.1 GCA_013205605.1 Cytophagales bacterium
CCTTTTTGGATTGCTACAATCGTGTCGCCAGTCGTTAATCCACTGGCTAAACCTAAGCCTAGGGAAACGAGTAAAAAGGATATAAATGGCTGTAGCTTAAGTACTGAAATGAACAGCACTAATAAAACAATGGCAACACTAATGAATACCCAAATACTGATCATATTAAAACTAAAAGACTAAAATAATTATTTTCCTGATACTGGAGCACTAATTACCTTTAAATATCTTCCCATCCAATATGGCAATAACCAAATATCCCCTGCACTATGCTCTGCATTTCCATTGCCCCCATTGCGGTCCATATTAAACATATTTGCATTATGGCGTTGGACAGGTCGCTCATCCGGAGGCAAAACCTCTTTGGTCTTTTGATCTCTAAAATTACGGGCTAGCTTTTCAATATCACCCCGATGACTATTTTGAATGGACCATTCGACTAAGTCCATGGGATGTTCCCTTAAATACCAAGCTGCCTCATCTAAATCAAATTTGGCCGTGCCCGTTAAAGCCGTAAAAATATTCCAAGCACCTTCTTTTTCAGGCCTTTCAATTTCCCAATGATCGATGATGGATTTTTTAAAACTAGCTCTCAACGTATCATTGAAAGCATAGCGATATAAACCCCAATACCCGACATAATACATTTCATCATCTGAATGATTCCAGCCGTCGGATAGATTTTTTGCGTTTGGATCAGCGCTATCAGGAGCATGACCGATTTGGCTGATAGGACGCATCAAATTCTCATAATATCCGTGCTTTTGCATGAGTTCAAAAGCCTTCTGCTTGTAAATAGGTTTTTTTGTAAACCGGTAAGCGGTTTGCAACATCGCCACAATATTGGATGAATTCAGTTTGCGATCGCCAATGTTGATCGGAAAACCATTTACATACTCCGGATTCCATCGCCCCCATAAAGTAGGCTTGCCATTATAGTCGATTAAATACCAATTGTTTTTAATGATGTGTGACATCAATGTGTCAATCAAAACGATGGAACGTTTTTGTAAATCAGGAACGTCCACTAATTCTGCCAAAGCGCCAAAGGCAAAAATATGCCCAATCACCTCATCTGATGAGGTGGTAGATTTCCAGTCCCACTCGGGCTCCGGAGAATGTTGCCAGCGCTCAGGATCTGAAAGTTGTGAAATAAATCCACGCCTCTCAAAAGATCGTGCAGGAAAACCGGGTACCGGATTAACCGTGTATAACCTTTCCATCGACTCAAAAGCCTCGCGTACATTTGCTAAGGCATCCGCTTCCTTCGTCACCGCATACCTAAAAATTTCACCTCCTAAATACATCGAAGTCCATAAGCCGTCATTATCAGAATCGGATAAATATCCCGTCGTAATATTCCCATGATCCATATTATCCAGGTGTGCATTAAAGCCATTTCGAATATGTCGGTCCCGCACTTGGGCCTCATAGAACATCGCCTTTTCATGCAAGGTCATTGACTTAAAACAAATTTGGCCTAGCCCTGCTTTCGTTAAAACTAATACGGAATGTTTGGGTCCTTCACTAATCGATGTGACGGCATTGCTCGGAAGCCAGCGCTCCCCTTGGTAATAATCAAACTTCCCATCTTTACGTAAAGCAAATGCTCCGTTAGTGGAGCCAAACCATATTTTATCCCCTAAAATCTTGACGGCTGTAATTGATTTTACCGGAATTTTTTGTTGGAGCACCCCCGCCTTTTTCGTATCCAATTCCACTTTAAAAAATCCATCACTACTACCTATCACAGCTACATTTCCTTTGACGTCAAATGCCGTTAAATTATTTCCGGAAACCCATAAAGATAGTTGGCCCGTAGCCGCATCAAAACGGTGCAATCCTTTCGAAGTAAGCACCCAAAAATACCCGGTAGATTTGTCAAAATTAATTGCCAAGACTTGGTCTCCCGCCACATTCACTTTAAATAAGGTCTTTGAATTTTTAACCAAATGCAATGAAGATCCATCACTAATTAAAAAAGTAAAATCGTTCCCGCCCGCGGCCAAATTAGCACCCGGCAATTCGTGGGTGGAATACAGAGTTCCGGCCCAAGCATGGCTAAAAATAGCTTTGTCATCGACAAATACAAATTGGTTTTCATGGGCCAATAAGCTTTGAATTTTTTTAGGGCCGCTAGTCCGATTTCGCTTGTCGGCCATCAAAACCCCGGGGTATAAAAATTGGCCATTGTGTGGCAACATCAACCCCGCCGAACTAAATATTTTAATCGCCCCGTTGCGATCCGCGTAGGCAGATTTCAACGCAACTTGACTATCTTTTGCATAGTATTTCACACTATAATCTTGCGTGTAGGGTCTATCTACATAAACAGGCTGACTTGATTTTTTTTGCCCATAAACAGCTCCACTTAAAAACAGCAAAAATATCGCGATACTTTTTTTCATTTTATTTGATTTTAGAGGGGTCAAGGACCACATATTTAATTGATTTTTGATCTGTACCTATATGAGATGAATACGTCATGCGCAACATCCCATCTGGGGTTTGAATTAAGGAGGGATAAGAAAAACTTCCCTTTCCGGGTTCTACATGTTCAATCGGAATTTTCCATTTCCATGTTTTCCCCTCATCTTCTGAAAGGTATAATTGGAACCGATATCGACCATCTGTAATGTCATTTCCCAAGAATGCCAAACGGCCATCTTTTAAAACGAGCAATTCTACGCTGGCTGTATTGGGTATTTCGGATTTTATGGTGGGAGTCCAGGTCTCCCCTAAATCTGTCGATTCACTGATGTGCACTCTAGGAGGATCATCTCCACTATCCCGCATAAATGCCATGATATTTCCATTTTTTTTACGGATCAAAGCAGGCTGAATGGGGCCTCGTCCTACAACAGGTAAACTAGGATGCCATGTGGACCCTTGGTCATCTGAAATGGCCATGATGGACAAATTAAATCCGTCTGAATACAAGGGTAAAACCATTCGGTTTTCACCTATCAGCAAGGGTTTGATTCGAGTCATCCAACCCAAATTTCGCTTCATGGGATCTAGCGCAGCCGCATTAATCATCTCGTCGTATTTGGGGGCGTAACCAGCCCAGCCAATTTCATGAGAGGGTAAATCCTTGAGTTTTGCGGCAATTTCCTTGGCAAAACGGTCATCCATTTTTAGCAAAATATTGTCTTGCCATTCCCAAATGGGGGCGCCGGGTTTCGTATAATTAGTCGTCGTTTTGACGCGCAAAATGGATTGTTTCCAACGGTTCGATTGCACCGCGATCCAGACTAAAAACAATTTGCCGCTTTGGTTTAAAAATAATACGGGATTGCAATCAGGTAGGTTAGGCGTGTCGGCCATTAAAAAGGGTTCGCTCCAGGCTTTTGCTCCTTTTGGTAATCGGGCGCCCATCAACTTCACATCGTCTGAATTTCGTTCGCCGTTGCCATAAAACCACACCGACAAAAGATCACCATTTGGCAAAGCCACCATGCTACTTCCATGCACATGTTTTTCCTGTCCAGGAAAAATAAGCATAGATTCCACGATAGGACTAGCTGATTTTTGTGTGAAAGCTAAAAAAGGTAATCCTAAGACGAGTATTAAAACGAATAATTTTCGCATCTTATTTGACTTTTTTACGGCGTTCCAATAACTCGCGGAAGGTCGTTAAAATAATCCCCTCTTTTTCAATATAAGCCCTTAAATCAGGATTCATCATGGAATTCATGTCGGCTAAACGAGAACCGCCAGATCCAGACACGTATTTAAATTCTTCCGTAATGTCGCTGCTATGAACAATCATCATGGCCACTCCCGGATTCATATTTTTAATGGTCTCAATCCATTGTTTGGCCTTATATTTCCCCCATTCATCCGCCGTGGGATTCCCAGCTGGTTTCCAATCACCACTAAACGTATGTAAGTCATCCAACACAGGCAAACCGGCATTCCAAAGTTTCTCGCCCATTTTACTAGCTTCGCCAAATAAGTCCGTCAGGCCATAGCGTTTAGCCTCTAGTTTTGTGCCCTCTTTCCAAGTTCCCTCTGCCTTCATTTTCTTGATCAGAGGCAAGTTCATGGACTCAATCATCATTTTATTATTGCCCCCGGGAAACATCACTGGGATACCTAATTCAATCCCCACTTTCACGTATCGTTCCAAAAATGGAGGGTACGCAAATAGGGTTCCCATGTGAGAGTCTAAATGCGAAGGGGCCCAACCTAAACGTTTGGCACGTTCTACTTGCGCTCTAATTTCTCTTTCCACTTCATCAGGGCTTGCATTTTTAATGACCTGCTCCACGCTATGGTATAGGCAACCATCTCCATCGCTTAATCCGGGAACTTGTTGGAACCCAGCCAGCGCAGGCCAGCGATAATCCTTCCATTCCGAAGTTAAAGTCAGGTGTAATCCAGCATCTGCTTTGGGATTATTTTTCTGTAAATAATGGATAAAGCTAGCAGCCCATGGGCAAGGCATCATGATGCTACAAGAAGTAGCCACACCCTGCTCCATCGATTTATAAGCGCCTTGATTCGAAGAATAAGACATGCCACAATCATCTACGTGAAAAATTAATACCTTTTTCCCTTTTGGAAATCCTAATTTCTCGGCATAGGTTTTCTCGCTTTGGGCGAATACTTGGAAACTTAGCAGGCAAAAAATGGCCAATACATTAATACGATGATTCATGATGTAAATAGGTTTGGAGATTTATTTTAATTCTGTGGTTTGGGACTTTCCTTCACTAATTTTAGAGCCTGTTCCATATAAATTTCAGCAGTCATTTCACCGAGGGAA
>JABMMK010000078.1 GCA_013205605.1 Cytophagales bacterium
CATTAATTCTTCCCCATTTAATTTCCTTTCTACTCCATCTAAGGTTTTAAAAACGGTCCCCGCAGCTAAGGTTTTAACTTCCAATCTGCCACCTTTTATTTGATGCCAATCATAGGCATGCATCGGTTGGCCCAAGCCATGGCATATAAAATTAGTAATGTCAACGATGTTATTGATGGGCCTTAATCCAATCGCGCTTAACCTTTCTTGCAACCATTCTGGAGACGGTTTTACCTGTATTCCATCCATGCTTACGCCACAAAATCGGGCACATCCCTTGTCTTGAATGTTTATTTCAATAGGCAAATGAGTTTGGCTAATGGCTAAGGAATCTACCGAAGGTAATTGTATCGGCAATCCAGTCACCGCTTTAATATCACGCGCCACTCCCCAGTGGGAAGCCGCATCGGCTCGGTTCGGTGTTAAGCCTATCTCCAAAACTAAATCGGCTGATAGATTAAAGAAGTTGGCCGCAGGAGTTCCATTCGCCATATCAGTTTCTAACACTAAAATTCCATCATGTGAAGTTCCAATCCCAATTTCATCCTCCGCACAAATCATTCCTTCTGAAGGTTGGCCATATACTTTTCGCTTTTCTATGGTAAATAAGGCTTTGCCTTCAGCATCAAATAAAGTTGTGCCGGGTGTTGCCACGATTACTTTTTGGCCCGCAGCTACATTAGCGGCGCCACAAACAATGGTTAATGTTTCTTCTAATCCTGCGTCAACAGTCGTCAGGCTCAGTGTTTTGTCTTTTACCTCAAATTTTTCACAAGTCAACACCTCCGCTACCACAAATCCTTTTAATCCTCCTGGGATTTTTTCATGCCTTTCAATGCCCTCCACCTCCAATCCCGTATTTGTCAATAACACGTCTAACTCTTCTGCTTCGCCCTTTTGAGGCAATTTAGAAATGTCAATAAAATCTCGTAACCAATTTAAAGAAATCTTCATATCTAATTTTATCGAGAAAGTTTCATTTTATAATCCACTGAAACTTTTCCGCGGCTAATTTCACCTAATTTACTTTTTATCATCCGTTTTTTGACCACATTTAAATGATCTGTAAAAAGTATTCCTTCTATGTGATCATATTCGTGCTGAATAATTCTTGCCGCAAACCCTTCAAATACATCTTCATGCTCCTCGCCATGCTCGTCCCAATAATGAATTTTGACATATTCGGGCCTAAAAACTTCACCCCTTACTCCAGGAATTGACAAACAACCTTCTTCAAAACCCCACTCTTCACCCGTTTCATCTAAAATACTTGCATTCACAAAAACCTTTTTGAAATTCACCAACGAAGGGTCTTTTTCTTCCTCATCTTCATCCTCATTCATGGGTCTTCCATCCACCACAAAAAGCCGAATGTCCATACCAATCTGAGGAGCTGCTAATCCTACACCACTAGCTGCATACATCGTTTCAAACATATCTTCCGACAGCTTAATCAAATCGATGCTTCCTAATTTAATCGACTTTGCTACTTTTCTTAAAACAGGATCGCCATAAGGGACGATGGGATATATCATAATTCAAAAAATTCAAACCACAAATTTAACTAATTTCCCTAGATTGTACCTATTTGTGAAGGGTTCTTTAGTTTAGGTGCGGGCATTTTTTTGTAATTTGCGCGCCAACGACCGAACCGTGATATTATGAATCGAAACATCTTTAAAGCCCACCCTTGGCACGGAATACATATTGGCGAGCAAATGCCTGAATTGGTCACCGCATTCATCGAGATCGTTCCTACCGATACGGTAAAATATGAAATTGACAAGGAATCGGGATATCTAAAAATAGACCGGCCACAGAAATTTTCTAATATTGTTCCTGCATTATACGGTTTTTTGCCTCAAACGTATTGCGCTGATGGAATAGCCAAATTGGCCAAAAAATACTCAGGAAAAGAAATCATTAAAGGCGATGGTGACCCGCTTGATATTTTGGTGCTTTCGGAGCGGACCATTACCCATGGGGATATTTTATGTCAGGCCATTCCCATCGGCGGCATTCGCATGATCGACCACGGGGAGGCCGACGATAAAATTATAGCAGTTTTAAAGGATGATCCAATCTATGGAAAATGGCGCGATATTTCAGATGCTCCCAAGGATATAGTTCAACGACTTAGGCATTATTTTTGGACGTATAAAATGTTGCCAGGAGAAAGCAGTTCAAGTTTAGTGGATATCGACGAAGTGTATGGCCGAGAAATAGCTCACGAAGTAATTCTACAGGCTAGAGAAGATTACCGGGTCAATTTTGGGTAATTTTTACCCTTCATTTTGGAATTTTATCCATTGAACATAAATTTGTTTGACTTGTCAAAATTTAATCCCAATTTATTCTTTTAATCATCTTAGATCATTATGTGGCAATTTCTTAAATACACGCTGGCAACCCTCATGGGCTTATTCCTTTTTCTAATGATCAGTATACTGATGATTGTAGGTATCGGTGCCGCTATGAGCGGAGGCGAATCAGAATTTGAAGTAAAAGAAAATTCAATTCTTAAATTGGATTTAAATCGGCCTATCGTTGAAAATGCAAGTTCAGAAGATGATAATCCATTGGCTACTTTCCCAAATCCATTTTTTGATAGCACCGAGAAAATAGGATTGATTCAAATTTTATCAGCCCTGGAGCGCGCGCGTATAGACAATAACGTTAAAGGTATTTACCTCGATGTTAGTTTTCCAATGGCCGGTTACGCTAAATTAACTGAAATCAGAAACGCCTTAGAAAAATTTAAGCGCTCGGGTAAGTTCATCTATGCTTATGCGAATTCCTACTCGGAAAAAGCTTATTATATCGCTTCCGTTGCTGATGAAGCATATTTAAATCCATCAGGCTTATTAGATTTTAATGGCATCAGTGTTCAATATATGTTTTATAAAAAGGCATTTGACAAATTGGAAATTGAGCCTTTGGTTTTCAGGGTAGGCCAATATAAATCTGCCGTAGAGCCTTTTATCCGAGAGGATATGAGTCCTGAGAATAAAATGCAGACACAATCATTTATCAGCTCGATCAATCGTGAAGTGTTTTCTAAAATTTCTTTAAGTAAAAAAATCCCGGCAAATAAACTGAATCAAATTGCAGATAGTTTATTAGCCATGAATCCGGTGAAAGCAGAAAAGTTAGGGATGATTAAATTAGGATATTGGGACCAATTTGAATCCCTTTTGAAATCAGCCGTTAAAATAAAGGAAAAAAGTGACTTGACGTATGTAAAATTGGCCGATTACCTGAAAGCAAAAAATCCGATTAAGGCTGTTGAAGGAACGGATAAAATAGGCGTATTGGTTGCCGAAGGTGAAATCGTTGGAACAAAAGGTGGCGATGATAATATTGGTTCAGACGATTTTGTTAAGGAATTAAGAAAATTGCGCGATAATAAATCCGTAAAAGCGATTGTACTCCGTATTGATTCTCCGGGGGGCTCTTCCTTGGCTTCTGATGTGATGTGGAGGGAAATTGAGTTAGCCAAAAAAGTAAAACCCATCGTGGCGTCTATGTCGGACTATGCCGCTTCAGGTGGATATTACATGGCTATGGGTACCAATACCATCGTGGCACAACCTACTACCGTGACGGGGTCCATCGGAATTTTTGCTCAATGGTTGAATATTGACCGCTTTTTAAGCAATAAGATTGGTATTACCCAAGATTATGTAAACACGCATGCTAATTCAAATTTCATGAATTCCTTAGGTGAGTTAACCGAATTTCAAAAATCGGTGATACAAAATATGGTCAATCAAGGCTATGAAACATTTACGTCAAAAGCCGCTTCAGGTAGAAAGATGGATATTGAAAAATTAAAATCCCTAGCTGGAGGTCGAGTTTGGACCGGAATTCAAGCGAAAGAAATAGGTTTAGTGGATGAATTAGGTGGATTAGATGTCGCTATTGAAATAGCTGCAAAAAAAGGAAAGCTTAAGCCAGGAGCCTATAAAGTAGTTGTGTATCCAAAGGCAAAATCATTCTTTGACCAACTGTTATCCTCCGCGATGTCGGAAAGCTCCATGGCTGAAAAATTCGCGGCCAAAAATTTACCTTGGGCAAAATCAATTTTGGAGTTGGAGCGTTGGAAGAAAAGGGAAGGATATCTAGCCTTAATGCCTTACTTGATGGAATTTGAGTAGATTTTGCATGGATTCTTAATCTAAGCGTTTATATTTGTTAAATTTTGAAGATATGATTCGTACTAATTGGACACGTAAAGAAGTTGAGGAAATATTTAATCAACCATTTTTAGATTTGGTCTATCAGGCTGCTACCGTGCATCGCCAATTTCATGACCCCAACGAAGTTCAAATAAGTACCTTACTTTCTATAAAAACAGGCGGTTGCCCTGAGGATTGCTCCTATTGTTCGCAAGCCGCTCGCTATCATACGAATGTGAAAGTTCAGAAATTACTGCCTTATGAGGAGGTGATTCAAGCGGCTAATCGAGCTAAGGACAATGGAAGTTCCCGCTTTTGCATGGGAGCTGCTTGGCGTGAGGTGCGTGATAACAAAGATTTTGACCGCGTATTAGACATGGTTAAGGGCGTGAATTCTTTAGGCATGGAGGTTTGTTGCACCTTAGGGATGCTGACAGAGCAGCAAGCTGAAAGATTAAAAGAGGCAGGATTGTACGCCTATAATCACAACATAGATACCAGTGAAGAGTATTACGATGATGTAATTTCGACGAGAACCTATGATGACCGATTAGAAACATTAGGCAATGTTCGAAAGGCAAAATTATCTGTTTGTTCCGGGGGTATCATCGGCATGGGTGAATCTACGGACGATCGGATTGGCATGTTATTGACATTGGCCAATCTTCCTGAGCACCCAGAATCAGTTCCAGTAAATAATTTAGTTCCTGTGGAAGGAACTCCTTTTGAAAATCAAAAAACAGCTTCCGTTTGGGATTTAGTTCGAGTGATTGCAACGGCTCGAATTATGATGCCA
>JABMMK010000079.1 GCA_013205605.1 Cytophagales bacterium
AAAAACTATTTCAAAAAGAAAGAGCCCTTAACTCCAAGAATTTAGTCGAATTAAAAGAATTTAATGATCGAAATTTATTGCAAGAGAAGGAAAAGGCGAGAATCGAGATATTTGACAAAATAATAAAATCATATGATCAACCATTTAATGAGTTATTGAAAATAAAATCATCAAGTTCCATTTTTCAAGATATTAATTTAATAGGAAATAAGACAGCTATTCAGCCATTATTAGAACGATTACTTGTTTACTATAATGCAGAACAAGCATTACAAATAAAATTTAACGCTGAAAATATATCTTTATCTGAAGTAGCAATTACAAAATTAGAACAAACTGAGCTTGTTTTGTTGTTAAAGAACAACCTTGGAAATTACAACACAAGAAATGAAGGCCTGAAAAAAACAATATCTAAAATAATTGAAATTGATAAAAGTAAAATTGCAAGGGATGAGGAAGTAAATAAATTGAAATTTCTAGATATTTTAGCTGAATTAGCCTGGTATTACAGAAATTATAAATTTAATTTTAAAGATTCCCCATACCTTGCTGACATTATTCAGGATATCAATAAGATTAAGCAAAAAGATTCAAATGCAGATATTTCTAAGTTTTTGGATAAACTTTAAATTATAGTTTATCCAATTTCATCAGAATCTAATTATTAAAATAAACCATACATACTTATATATATGTTTAAATTTAAACTTTTCAGTTAAAAATCGAGCAGCAAATAAGAGAGCACAGGAGTAGGATTTCAACGAATTATAATCCGTTAAGACACTCAAAAAATACAAATAGATTAATCTGGTTTGGTTTTAGTCCAATTAATGTTGGATAGGGTAGGGTTTCCTTAAACCGTACGGACTACCAGAAACCACTCAGGTCGAGTGGTTTCTTTTATTTTACGGGGGTGGTAGCAAAAGTGGTAGCACGAGATGGGTCTTCAAGTGAAATTCAACTTCTTTTAAATTTAAACGAAGTCACGAAACACTCCTTAAGAAAATACCACATTAGTTTGACGACGTACAAGCACAAAAAAATGAAACAGCTTATTATAAACATACACCTATGAGAACAAAGCTATTGACCAGCAATATATTGTTCCATGTTTTCGATGATAAATTTCTGTTCCTCGATAATGTGTTTTACCACATCTCCGATTGAAATAATCCCAATTAACTTATCATTTGAGACAACGGGTAAATGCCGTATGAATTTTGTTGTCATTAGTTGCATACAATGATCAATGGAGTTCTCGGGTGCTACGAAAATTACATTTTCCGACATGATCTCTCTGATTTTGGTCTGTTTGGATGCTTTACCTTTTAGGATAACTTTTCGCGCATAATCTTTCTCCGAAAATATACCAACCAGTTGATCGGCTTCGGTCACCAAAAGGGCACTTACGTTTTTATCGACCATAATTTCAAGTGCCTTAAAAACACTTGTTTCCGGAGAAATGGAAAAAATTAATTTTCCTTTCCTTTCTAAAATTTTGTTGACTGCTCCCATAAAAATTGTTTTTTTGAATGAAAAATACTGTAAAAAGGTGATGTTCTAAACGCAATTTAATCGATCTTTTATGCTAGTGCTTTAAGATTGTCCTCGATTTACGAGGTCGAATAGGGCGATATTAATAAATAATTGAAAAGGTATACTGCACTTGTTTTATTAAAAATAATAAAATTTTTGTTTAAAAATCAATTTTTACAAACAGAAATTTTTTAATTATTAATTATGATGTATATTGCAAAATGGCTTTAAGTTGACAGATTTATATTTATTTGAAAATTCGATAAGCCTATTATAAAAATTAGGAGACCAATAAGATTCAATTTACAATACTGTTCGTATTAAATTTTCTCTGTATGTCGGAATGTATTAAAATCAATAACGGCTTAAACATCCAGCTTACCGGAGAATCTAATAAACTGTTGTCAGACCTGCCCTTACCTGAAGTATTTGCAATAAAACCGTCCGATTTTCCAGGAATAAACCCCAAAATTTTAGTTAAATCCGGTGATGAAGTTTTAGCAGGGAGCCTCCTTTTTTTTGATAAAAACAACGAATCCATCAAATTCAGTTCGCCTGTTAGTGGAGAAATCATAGAAGTAATCCGCGCTGAAAAGCGTAAAATACTGGAGATTAAAATCCTGGCAGACAAAAAAATCAAATATCTGGATTTTAATAAGTCAAATCCTGATGAATTAAGCAGGGATGATATTATTCAATTATTATTAAATAGCGGACTATGGCCATTGATACGCCAGCGCCCCTTTGGAATTATTGCAAAGCCTGCAGAAATACCGAAATCGATCTTTATATCCGCATTTGACACCAATCCACTTGCGCCTGACCTTGATTTTATCATGCAGGGAGAAAAACAGGAAACCTTTCAAACAGGCTTGAATGCAATCATTAAATTAACAAATGGGAATACCCATTTGAACATTGATGGATCAAAAGAGCCAGCTTTCATTTTCAGGAATTGCAAAGGAGTTATCATTAATAAATTTTCAGGGCCACATCCAGCCGGAAATATTGGTGTTCAGATACATCACATTGACCCGGTCAATAAGGGCGAAGTGGTATGGTATATGAATCCGCAGGATGTTTTGATCATTGGAAAATTATTTTCAGAAGGCAGGTATGACGCATCAAGAATCATTGCCCTAACCGGTTCACGGGTTTCGAATCCTAAATACTATAAAACTGTTATCGGGAGTTCGGTAAAAAGCATCATTAGTGATGGCGGACTAAAAGCAGGGGGAAACAGGATCATAAGTGGAAATGTTTTATCCGGTAGCCAAATTCAGGAAGATGGATTCTTAGGATATTATGATACACAGATCACAGTTATCCCTGAGGGGCACGAGTCTGAATTTTTGGGATGGTTAGCACCGGGGCTTGAGAAGTTCAGCATGTCGCGCACCTTTTTTTCTTGGCTAAATTCAAAAAAGAAATACAATTTAAATACCAATCTGCATGGCGAAGAACGACCTTTTGTAGTTACAGGCCAATACGAAAAGGTATTCCCTATGGATATCTATCCGGTTCAGCTTTTAAAATCAATATTGATAGAAGACATCGAAATGATGGAGCAGCTTGGTATTTATGAGGTGGTAGAAGAAGATTTTGCGCTTTGTGAGTTTGTTTGCACCTCAAAAATTAAATCTCAGGAAATAATCAAACGGGGAATTGAAATGATGCAAAAGGAATTGAACTAAAAACATTTTAACTTGATGCTACTTAGAAAATTATTGGATAAGCTAAAGCCCGACTTCGAAAAAGGCGGAAAACTTGAAAGATTCTACCCGGTTTTTAACGCATTTGAGACCTTCCTTTTTGTTCCAAATCATACATCAGCATCAAAAGGAGCGCATATTCGCGATGCAATTGACCTAAAAAGAACCATGTTTCTTGTGATTCTTTCATTAATTCCCTGCCTCCTCTTTGGTATGTGGAATGTAGGATATCAACACCACCTTGCCTTTGGAATTTCAGATACCACGCTAATAGATAATTTCTTATTTGGAGCTATTAAGGTACTCCCAATAGTAATTGTCTCCTACATCTCAGGCTTAACAGTTGAATTTACTTTTGCAATTATTCGAAAGCATACCATTAACGAAGGTTTTTTGGTTTCCGGGATGCTTATCCCACTGATTATGCCTGTTGATGTACCCTTGTGGATGGTTACTGTATCTACTGTTTTTGCAGTAATTATTGGCAAAGAAGTCTTTGGGGGCACCGGCATGAATATCTTGAACCCTGCCTTAACTGCGAGAGCATTCCTATTTTTTGCCTATCCTACCAAAATTTCGGGTAACGAAGTATGGATCAATATTAGTTCAGAAGATGGAAAACAAGTAGTTGATGCTTATAGCGGTGCTACTCCATTAGGAGATGCGGCTGCCGGCTTAGCGGATAAAATCCCCGGGGTATGGGAATCTTTCATTGGTATCATCCCGGGCTCTATTGGGGAAACATCAGCACTGGCATGTCTGATAGGAGCTGCCATTCTATTATATACGGGCTTAGGGAGCTGGAGAATCATGATATCTGTATTTGTAGGTGGGTTTATAATGGCTTTGGTTTTTAATTTATTCGGGCTTAATACACTTATGCAGATCAGTGCGGTACATCATTTGGTTCTCGGTGGCTTTACATTTGGGGCGATTTTTATGGCAACTGATCCGGTTAGCGGGGCACAAACCAATACAGGCAAATATATTTATGGATTCCTGATCGGATTATTTGCTATCCTATTCAGGGTATTTAACCCTGCCTATCCTGAAGGGATGATGCTATCCATATTATTTATGAATGTTATGGCACCACTTATTGATCATTATGTGGTAGCTGCAAATATTAAAAGAAGGTTAAAAAGATCCAATTTCAAGCAAAATGCAT
>JABMMK010000080.1 GCA_013205605.1 Cytophagales bacterium
GAAAATAGTAAGATGATTCCTGCTAGAAAAAAACCCAAGAAGGAAACACTTAAAAGCATCGGTTAATTAATATAATTTAGAAAATAAAACACAAAGAATCCTCTAATAGTAATTGAAGTAATAATAGAAGTAATCCTAATAGTTGTAATAGTAATAAAAATCATATTAAATATAATAATAACTTTAAATTTTTTGTTCAATAAAGGTTTTTTCGCGACAAAAACTTATTTTTAGGCAACAAATAAATTCGAGACTCAAAAGTCTTTACATGTGAAAATAGAAGTATTCAGATACGTTTAAAATGTCCTCCTAATATTTTCCCTAAATTTGCAACATGCAAAATTCATACATCGCAGATCAAACATTTGAAAAAATCTCAGTCATTGAGCCTGGGGAATATGATCATTGCATTTTCAAAAATTGTGCTTTTGAATCCGCCGATTTCAAAAACTTTAAATTCCTAGATTGCCGATTTGAATCGTGTAATGTGAGTTTGGCCCAATGGAGTGGAGCCTGTTTGCAAAAAGTTCATTTCGCCGATTGCAAAATGCAAGGGCTCCGTTTTGAGGCATGTAATCCATTTCTTTTTGAGGTCAGTTTTGAAAGATGTTCCCTAAATCTATCCTCTTTTTATCAAGTCAAAACAAAGGGTACTTCTTTCCTGCATTGCCAATTACAGGAAGTTGACTTTACAGAGGCCCACTTCCCAAAAGCGATTTTCGATGAATGCGATCTTTCCGGAGCACTTTTTGATCATACGAATTTAATGGAAGCCGATTTTAGGACGGCGCATTCCTACGAAATTAATCCCAGCATGAATCAAATAAAAAAAGCAAAATTTTCAAGCGATGGCTTAGCGGGTTTATTGCAAAGCTTTGGGATATCGATTTCTTAATTACAAATTCCGCTTCTTTTTTTCATTGATCGCGTAATCAACTGCCCTCGCCGTTAGCGCCATATAAGTGAGGGATGGATTCTGCGTCGACGTCGATATCAATATTAACTATTGAAAATGGAAGATCCCTTACTTCAACAATTTCATTTTAATGGGATCCCAATGAATGATTTTTTTAGAAAAATAACTTTCGTTACAAGCCAAGGCAGGTGCCGCAGCTCTAAAACCAAACGTGGCATCTTCTACGACCGCTTTACCTGTTCTAATGGCATCAAAGAAATTAGTAAAATGGTCTAAATGTTCGTTGTAGCCGGTGGGTGGTTTGAACGTTATATCCTCTTTCAGCGGACGTTTTTTCTGCGATTCGCTCCATTTGGCATCGTATTCCTTTTGCATTTCCTCTTGCATGCTTTTGGAGAATGTAAATACGGAATCATATCCACCAAAGCCCGGAGCTTCTGGTAAAATACTGTGCTTGATCGAGATGTTGTTTCCTTTAACATCCATTACCCCTTCGGAGCCGATAAACCGGGTAACTTCTTGGCCACCTGTTCCGCTGATAAAGTTTACTTGTAAGGTCAATTGGAATGCCGGATGTTCTGCCGTATCGCCATATTGCATCGTTCCCGCCATAACATCAGGTAGGTTTCTGCCATCTTTCCAATGACTGAATTGGCCTGTGCTCACAATCGTTTTAGGTCCTAAAGAGTTTGTGACAAAATGTGTTCCGCTCAATAAGTGAATAAATAAGTCGCCGGCAACACCCGTTCCTACTTCTTTAAATGCTCTCCACCAAAAGAATTTCTTGGCGTCAAATTCCATTTTACCGGTTGCCTCCACAAAGCGATCCCAGTCGGTCGACATCGCACTGGCGTCTTTTGGAATGGTATATTCCCACGCGCCGATGGAGCTTTGTCGGTCATATATGGCATTCACCATATTTAATTTACCTATTTCTCCGGCGGCCAATAATTCCTTCGCTTTGGCGAGGCCGAGGCTGCTAACACGCTGGGAACCTACTTGCAATATTTTATTTGAATTTTTTTGCGCCTGAATGACTTTATAGCCTTCATCTATTTTATAGACCATGGGCTTTTCCACATAGACATGTTTTCCTTTGGCCAAAGCATCCAAGGTAATTCGGCAATGCCAAACATCCGTGGTTGCGATAATCACTGCGTCGATGTCCGCACGGTCTAATAATTCCTTATAATTTCGGGTGGTATAAAGATCTTTCCCATATAATTCTTTGGCATTTTCAATACGGCCTGTGTATAGATCACAAATACCGGCTAATTCAACGCCCGGAACTTTAAGGGCGGTCGCTAAATCGAAGTGTCCTTGGACCCCAAAACCGATTACTCCTAATCTAATTTTTTCGCCTACGGAAACGCGCTTTTCATACAGCATAATGCGCTCCTCGGATTTTTGTTGGGCCGCTAAAGAAGACAATGGAAAAGCGGCGCTTGCTACGCCGATGGCTCCTATTTGTTGCAAAAACTTTTTGCGTGATGATTGATTTTCTTTCATATAGTCTAGATTTGTAGGCCAATTTAATATAAAATTTCTAGAGACCATTCATTTAGGTTTATAAAGGTGTTTGAAAGCCTACGGAGAAAGCTCATGGATCATTCAAATTCCAACCAAAAACCAACGTATTTTCTATCCTACGAGCTATTTATTTCTCTCAGATTTTCCCTGAAAAATGAAGCCCAAAATGCGAGGAAAACGAATCAAAATTGTTAACAATTTTTTAATCTAACTCACTAATTTAGGTTAAAAAACTAAGGTATATTTAAGGGTAAAAAATAACAACCATGCTATCAATCAACGCTTTAACTGAAGCCCAAAAAAACGTGATCAAAAATGAATATCGCGTTCATTTAAATTCGTCAAAATCTATTTTTGACGTGGACTATATCGTCGATGAAATTTTCGATACTTGTGTTATGAATCATTCTATTTTTGATTTGTCACAAGATAATGAAGCTGGCGATTTAGCTACGAGTTATTATCAATTGGTCTACGATTTTTTAGAAGAGTTATCTGAATTAGAGGAGGTTGCTTAATGCGCCTCTTCTTTGCCAATAGGTTTGCTTTAAAGCCTAAGGTATAGTTAAAATCGGTGGTTTTTCCCTATTTTAGGCTTTTAAATGAAAGCCCTAAATTTATGAAAGTCGATTTTATCCATAAAGTCCAACACATCGGAATTCCTGCGCATGATTTGGAAGTATCCATCCCATTTTATGAGCGCCTTGGATTTGAGAATGTGATGGAGTCTCCCTTTGAATTTGACGGAGGATATGGTACCTGCGTAATGATGAAAAATCATGAGGTGATCATCGAATTATACCAAATGCCCGAGAAGCAATTAACGGAAATTAAGCAAAGAAAAAATGGACATGTTGACCATTTTGCCATTGACGTTTCGGATGTAGATTCAGCTTTTGACACCTTGAAAAAAGCGGGCTTTGAAATTTTAGAATCCACGCCTACCTTCTTGCCATTTTGGAAAAATGGGACTCGGTTTTTTAATGTCAAAGGTCCATCCGGGGAGACCATTGAATTCAATCAAATTCTGTAAAAAAAATGCATGCCTAGAAATTCTAAGCATGCAAAATTTAAGAGCTAATTATCGAAATTTATTTCGCTGGGATCATCAATTCGATGTTTTCCCAAGCAAA
>JABMMK010000081.1 GCA_013205605.1 Cytophagales bacterium
AGTTTCAGCAGGTTATCGTAATGCTTTTGATATAGCCTTTAATGAAACAGGAGATTTATTTGCTTATGATGCGGATATGGAGTGGGATTTCGGTTTACCTTGGTACCGTCCTACACGTATTTGTCACGTGACAAGTGCCTCTGAATTTGGTTGGAGAACAGGTAATAGCAAATGGTCAACAACTTATCCTGACAATTTACCTCCAGTATTGAATATTGGTCAAGGATCACCTACCAGTTTATTGTCTTTGAGGGATGCTAAGTTTCCAGCTAAATACAAGAAATCATTGTTGGCTTTTGACTGGACATTTGGTATTGGTCACTTAATTAAATTAAAATCTTCTGGATCTACTTTCTTGGCAGATCGTGAAGAATTTATTTCAGGTATTCCTTTGCCTTTGACAGATGGTGTTGTTGGTCCAGATGGAGCACTTTACTTTATGGCAGGTGGTCGTCGTTTGGAATCTGATGTCTATCGTGTAAGTTATGTGGGTACTGAGGAAGCTAGTGCAAAAACATTAGTAGGTGCACCAAATCCATTGAATGAAACGCGTCGTAAGATTGAGCAATTTCACCAAGGAGCTAATCCTGCAGCCGTGGCATATGCTTGGCCTTATTTAAAGCATCCAGATCGTTTTATTCGCTATGCGGCTCGTTTAGCTTTAGAACACCAACCAATCAATGAGTGGAAAGATAAGGCATTGACTGAAAAAGATCCAATTGCTGCTACAAATGCTTTGGTTGGATTAATTCGTCAAAGTAAGCCTGAATTAAAATCAGCTATTTATGCTTCGCTAGTTGCGATTGATGGCAAGGCTTTTAGTGAATCACAAAAATTAGATATTTTGCGTGCATATGAATTAGCTATGTTACGTTTAGGAATGCCAGATGCTGCTACATCAGCTAAAATCATTGCAAAATTCAATACATCTTATCCATCGAATCGCATGAATATGGATCGCGCGTTAAGTCGTTTATTGATTCCTTTGGAAGCTCCTAATGTTATTGAGCGTACCTTGAAGTTAATGGAAACGAAGGATACGGCGAGTGCTACTGCTTATCGCGTAGAAACGGCTACTTCGTCTGCGGATTTAATTATGCGTAATCCTCAATACGGAACGGATATTGCGAAGATGTTGGAGAAAATTCCACCGGCTCAACAAACATATATGGCTACTATGTTATCGGCAGCTAAAACTAATTGGACTCCAGAGCAGCATGAGCGTTATTTCACATGGTTTAAAAAAGCTTTTGAATTTTCAGGTGGTCGTAGTTATGTTGGATTTATCGACCGTGCACGTAAATTAGCTTTGAAAAATGTAGTAGAATCTAAGCGCGCTTATTACGATAAATTAGGTGGTGCGGATATGCTTTCTTCAAGTGGAAATGATATCGTAGCGATCAATTATCCAAAGGGTCCAGGTAAGCAATGGAAGTTGACAGATGCAGTTGCCTTATTGGACGTTCCTTTAGCTGACCGTGATTTCCAAAATGGTAAATCTATGTTTGCCGCAACTACTTGCGTTCGTTGCCATGCCATGGGCAGTGATGGCGGTGGAAATGTGGGTCCTGATTTAACTAATTTGGGAACTCGTTTCTCGAAGAAGGATATGTTAGAGTCTATCATTGATCCAAATAAAACAGTTTCAGATCAGTATGCAGCGACTCAAATTATGTTGAGAAACGGTACTTCTGTGATTGGACGTGTGACCAATGAAGATAAAATGGCTTACTATGTTTCTCAAAATCCATACGCGCCAGACTCAATTGAAAAAATATTAAAGAAAAACGTTCGTTCAGTTAAATACTCACCGGTATCAAGCATGTTGCCAGGTTTAATTAATAGCCTTAATGGGGAAGAATTAAAAGATTTGATGGCTTATTTGATGTCAGGCGGAAGCGAAAGCAACGCAATGTTTAAGAAAAAGTAAAATGAATTATGCCGGAATGGACCGATAAAATATCGAATCACAAGCAATTAGGAGGAATTGAAACGTCCGTTTTAGATAACGGTGCAGGGAAAGGAGTCCGAATTGCTTGGATTGATACGGGTTCAGGATTTCGTTATAAAGTGGTGCTTGATCGTGCCATGGATATTGCGGAGGCATTTTTCAACCAGCATAGTCTCGCGTGGATAAGCCACGTAGGAGTTTTAGGGCCTCAACCGATGTCGAACCAAGGAATAGATTGGCTTCGTACGTTTGGTGGAGGCCTTTTAGTTACCTGCGGTTTAGATCATGTGGGTGGACCTGATGAAGATGCGCATGGTAGTCGAGGTGTTCATGGTTTAATCAGCAATATACCAGCTGAAATCATTTCCATTCAGCAACCAGATGTCCAAGCAGGTCAATTAGATATGTCGATCAGTGGGATTATTCGCCAACATAAAATTTTTGGACCGTGTTTGACACTGAAGCGAACTATATCAGGGCGTTTGGGTCAAGCAGGTTTAACTATCAAAGATGAGGTGATGAATGAAGGGAATACGCCAGCACCTTTAATGCTTTTATATCATTTTAATTTCGGTTGGCCTTTGGTCGACGAAGGAACTGATATTATTTGGAAAGGCAATCACCGAGTGGCTTCAGATCCTAAACTTTTAGGAATCGCTGACATCAAGAAATGCCCTGATCCCTTATCCGTTCATGATGGTGTGGGTGAATCCGTGGTATTTATTGAGCCTGAGGCAAATGCTGACCATCAAGTGTATTGCGGTTTATGGAACGAAAAGAAGCAATTAGGGGTTCAAATTTCTTTCGATAAAAGGGAATTACCTTGGTTAACCAATTGGCAACATTTTGCCAAAAACGAATATGTAACAGGTATTGAACCTGGAACGAATCCACCTATTGGCCAGAAGGCTGTAAGGGAATCAAACACCTTGACTTTCTTAGCTCCTGGTGAGAAAAAATCTATTGAAGTGAATTTATCCGTGTTGGGCCCTGAAGTTGGTCCTTACACAACTTATACTAATTTTATCAATTTAATGAACGAATAATGAGCAAGAATGCAGCTAAAGCGCTAGAGCAAGGAAAAGGTATTTTACGATTAGCCCCAACATGGGTTCCGAGGTCTTTTTGCGTGCCTGGTAGACGAATAAAATTACATCCAGATGATTATTATGTTTTGGGTGGTGTACGTGGAGGAATCGATGAGCGATGGTTATCGTCAACCACTCCTGCTAAAAATGGTCCATTGACCGGAGAGAACGAAGGCTTAAGTGCTGTTGTTTATTCTGAAGGTGGAAAGGAAGAGCAAATTCTTTTGATTGATGTAATTGAAGCATTGAAAGGTGAAATCATTGGAGATCGTTTATGGAATGAATACAAGTCATGGCCTATGTACTCCAAGTTTTTTGATAACATGGGTCCTTTGCCGCATCACATTCATCACAATGATGAGCATGCGGCTAAGATTGGGCAGTTGGGAAAACCAGAAGCCTATTATTTCCCACCTCAATTAAATAACCATGGGGGTGATTTTCCGTATACGTTTTTTGGAATTGCGCCAGGAACGACTAAAGAGCAAATAAAAGAGTGTTTGATGAACTTCACCAAAGGGGATAATAAAATCACCATGTATTCTCAAGCATTTCCATTGATACCGGGAACGGGTTGGGATGTGCCTCCAGGCATGTTGCACGCGCCAGGAAGTATGTGTACCTATGAGCCTCAAAAAGCGTCTGACGTTTTTGCGATGTATCAATCCTTAGTAAACGAAGCCGTAATTCCTGAAGAATTATTGTGGAATGGTACTCCAAAAGAAGAAGTTGGCAATTATGACCAATTGATGGAGGTGATTGATTGGGATTTAAATACCAACCCTAATTTATTGGAAACTCGTTTTATGCAACCTATTCCGGTAGCTGATGAGGCTCAAATGGAAGCAAAGGGTTATTCTGAAAAGTGGATTTGCTATCGTTCTGATGCTTTTTCTGCGAAAGAATTAACGGTTTTCCCAGGACAAACGGTGACCATTACGGATGCAGCTGCCTATGGTTTAATCATGATGCAAGGTCATGGTAAAATGGGCGTTTGGAATATAGAAACACCTTCATTGATTCGTTATGGACAATTGACCAACGATGAGTTTTTTGTGACTGAAAAAGCAGCAAAAGAAGGCGCTCAAATCACCAATCATTCAACGACGGATCCTATTGTGATGTTGAAGCACTTTGGTCCTTTAAACCCAGATTTAAAATTTTAAACTCATAATTTTTTCAAAATGAATAATTATCCAAAATTACACAATGCCACATGGCCTGGTATTGTAGGAAAAGGTCCAGATTCCGAGCCGGTTATTTCGTTGGACAACATGTTAGCCATGACCGCAGCTGCTGAGGTGAATGGTGTAAAATTTGATGGAGTAGATATTGGTTTATTACCTCCACATTTTGACATAGAGAGCGGTAAAGAAGGAGCGAAAGCTTTAGCTGATAAAGTGGCAGCGCACGGCTTAGAAATAGGAAGTTTAGTAGCTCCTATTTGGGCAGGTAATGCAATGGGTGATCAAGATGCACGGGATACTTTTGTGGACATGGTGCGTCGCTCATGTGAGATTGGTGCTGAATTACGCAAAATAGGTATTCGTCCGAATGGAATCATTCGCATCGATTCAGCTGCAGGAGTAGCGGATTGGGCTAAAGATCCTAAGGGAAATTCAAAATTGATTGTTGACACATTCCAAAGAGCTTGTGATGTTGCCGCAGATTTCGGTGAAAGACTGGCTGCTGAGGGAGAGATTTGTTGGGGTGGCATGCATTCATGGAGAAACATGATTCAAACGTTAGAGGCGGTTGACCGTCCTAACATTGGTTTTCAAGCGGATATGTCTCATACGTTATTGTATACGATGGGATATAACTGTCCTGAGGATCGCATTTTACCTGTCGATTATCAGTGGGATGATCGTGAGGTATTAAAGGCTTCGTTAAAAGAATTGACTGCGGCGCTTCGTCCGTGGACGATTGATTTTCACGTAGCTCAAAATGACGGAACCGTTCATGGAACAGGAAGTCATGATAAGACAGGTCGTCACTGCCAAGCGACTGACCCTAATGGAAAATTGAACATCGCTGAAGATGCTGGATTTTGGTTAAGAGATGCGGATGGCCAATTAACAAAAGCGTTTAAGCATATTTGTTGGGATGGTTGCATGTTCTCAAATTCAGTGATGGAGCAACAAAAAACTTGGAATGATATTTTAGCTGCAATGATTCAAGTGCGTAATGCGCATGGTTGGTCTTAATTTAATTAAAAATGAAAAAGATAAGAATAGGATTGATAGGAACGGGCTTCATGGGAAGAACCCACTCAAATGGATATAACCGTTTACAGAATTTTTTCCCAGATTTAGTTTGTACACCTGTGTTGCAGGCAGTTTGTTCTCGTAATGAGGCAAGTGTGAAAGCTTTTGCGGCCCAATGGGGTTATGCTTCTTATGAGACTGATTGGCGCAAAATGATTGCGCGTGATGACATTGATGCGGTCGATATTTGTACTCCGAACGATACACATGCTGAAATTGCGATTGCCGCAGCGGCAGCAGGAAAAATGATTTTATGCGAAAAGCCATTGTCTCGTACGCTGGCCGAAGGAGAACTAATGGTTGCTGCGATTGAAAAAGCAGGCGTGGCTAATACGGTTTGGTATAACTATAGACGTTTACCAGCGGTTACTTTAGCGAAACAAATTATCGACTCGGGTAAGTTGGGCAAGATTTTTCATTATCGGGCCAACTTCCTACAGGATTGGACCATATCACCAGATTTGCCACAAGGAGGAGCTGGAACATGGCGTTTAGACGTGGAAGCGGCTGGTTCGGGTGTTACAGGTGATTTATTAGCTCATTGCATCGATACGGCCATGTGGTTAAATGGAGGTATTACGGATGTGAGTGCCATGACTGAAACGTTTATTAAGGAAAGGGTACATTCAGGAACGGGTCAGGTTCAAAAAGTTGGCATCGATGATGCTTGTATATTCCATTGCCATTTTGACAATGGTTCTTTGGGTCTATTTGAGTCTACACGTTATGCGCGTGGCCACAAGGCACTTTATACTTTTGAAATCAATGGGGAACACGCTTCTTTGCGTTGGGATCTACATGATTTGAACCGTTTGGAAATGTATGACCATGCAGATGCATCCATTACAAGAGGTTGGAAGTCGATTTTAGTCACAGATGGCGATCAGCCTTATATGGACAAATGGTGGGTACCCGGATTGATTATTGGTTATGAGCATAGTTTTGTGCATCAAGCAGCTGATTTCTTTAAGGCGTTAGGCGATGGAACACCATGCTCACCTACCTTTATGGAGGCATTGCAAACACAAAAAGTGTGTGAGTCGGTGATTGATTCAGCCAACCAAAAAGCTTGGAAAGACACAAATGTCCAATGGCCATGTTAATTTAAAATAATGGCTGAGCAAGATTGCCTGTTAAAAATTAAGGGTATTTCCTTAGCATTTTCAGGAACACCTATTTTAAAGTCAGTGGATTTAAGCTTGTATCAAGGTGAAATTCATGCGCTGGTAGGTGAGAATGGAGCTGGCAAATCATCGCTTTTTAAATGTATATTAGGGATAATCTCTCCTTCACAGGGAGAGATTATTTTTTTAAATGAATCCCTGTCGGGCTATTCCATTCGAGATATTTTAAGAAAGGGGATTGCCATGATTCACCAAGAACTCATGCTGATTCCGGAATTGACTGTGGCTGAAAATATCTTTTTAGGCCGAGAAACAGCGCAAGGGAAACGAATGGGATTGAGTGAAATCAATCAGGCTACAACGGATTTGTTTCGTGAATACGATTTGGATATTCCGGTCGGGGCTTTTGTGAAGGATTTGAGCATTGCGCACCAACAAATCATCGAGATTATGCGATCGGTGTCTCAAAAGGCACGTTTGATTTTAATGGATGAGCCTACTTCTTCTTTGACAGAGAAGGAAGTTGTTTTTTTTCGGCAACTTATTTTTAGGTTAAAGTCTGAGGGTATATCGATCGTTTTTACTTCTCATAAAATGGATGAAGTTTTCGATTTCTCTGATAAAATTTCGGTTTTACGTGATGGTGAAATGGTCGGAACTTTTTCAAAAGAAGAGGTTGACCCCATGTCATTAGTTCAAAAAATGGTCGGCCGAGAGATGAAAGATTTTTACCCGAAAGCTTTATCAGAGGTTGGTCAGGCGATTATTAGTGTAAATGATTTATCATGTGTACCACATTTTGAACATGTGAACTTTACGCTTCATGCAGGGGAAGTACTCGGTTTGTCTGGTTTAGTGGGTGCGGGTCGTAGCGACATAGGCCAAGTGCTTTTTGGGGTTAAAAAGAAAACTTCAGGTACGATGTATTTGAAAGGACAGGAATATAATCCAGGAAATCCGAGTGAGGCTTTACGAGCTGGATTGGGGTATTTAGGGGAAGATCGAAAGGAGATGGGGATCATTCCTGAAATGAATATTACGGAAAATATGAGTTTGGGATTGCTGGATGCGTATCGAAAATTTCTGTTTATCGATCAAGAGAAAGAGTCTTTAGATGCTGCTGAAATGCAAAGTCGATTGTCTGTTCATTCAGCGAAGGAAGGCCAACGAATTCAAAATTTAAGTGGTGGAAATCAGCAAAAAGTTTTGTTTGGACGAATTTTATTGAATAATCCAGAGGTTTTAATTTTAGATGAACCTACTCGGGGAATTGACGTGATGTCAAAATTTGAAATTTATACGCTTATATTAGCTTTGAAGAAACAAGGAAAAGCTGTCTTGTTGATTTCATCTGATTTACCTGAGTTATTAGCTATGAGCGATCGAGTTATTGTTATATCAAAAGGAAAGCAGATGGCGGAATTGTCTCGCGATAATGCTAGTCCAGAGAAAGTATTAGAATTTTCATTGCATTAAAATATGAAAGAATTAAAAGCATTTTTCACTAAGACCCCTACAGGCGGAATTTTTTTAGCGCTCATTTTAGTTTGTGCTTTATTTAGTTCGATGACTTCTCGGTTTTTAACACCGACCAATATTTCTGTTATTTTAAATCAAGTGTCTGTGAATGCTATTTTGGCTTTTGGTGTCACATTTGTCATCATCGCTGGGGGGATTGATTTGTCATTAGGGTCTTTGGTGGCCGTTTGTGGTGTGGTCGTAGCGCTATTGTCCCAGAATAATGAGTATAGTTTATCGCTTGCCATTATTGGAACTTTAATCGCAGGCATTGCTTTAGGGGCACTTAATGGATTTATTGTGGTCTTGACCAAAGTACCTCCTTTTATTGTCACCTTAGGAACGATGACGATTGGCAGAGGGGTTGCTTTGATTTTAAGTAAGGGTCGGCCTATTTCTGATTTAAATGAATCATTAAATTTTCTGGGGAATGGCGATGTTTTTGGGATTCCTATCCCAATCCTTTTTTTAGTTTTATCCTATGCCACTTGCCATATTTTATTGACTAAGACTATTTTTGGCCGTTATGTGAAAGCCATTGGCGGAAATGAAATGGCTTCTTATGTGGCGGGGGTTCGAGTGAATCGCATCAAACTCTATGTCTACATGATCAGTGGTTTATTTGCGGCTTTGGCGGGTATTTTGTTGACGGCGCGAATAAATACAGGCCAGCCCAATGCTGGTTTGGGTTTTGAATTGGACGCTATTGCCGCGGTGATCATAGGCGGTACGAGTACTCGAGGAGGGAAAGGAACCATTACAGGTACTTTATTAGGCGTTTTGTTTATTGGCGTTATTAATAATGGCTTGGATTTAATTAATGTTTCTGCATATTGGCAACAAGTCATTATGGGAGGAATTATTATCTTAGCAGTCGTTTTAGATGGTTTGTATCAAAAATTAAAAATGAATATATGAAATTGAAGTATGTATTATTCGTAAGTATGTTAATGCTTGGCTTTTCTTGCAATGAAAAGAAATCTGATAAAATCATTATTGGCGTTTCGATGTTGAGCATGCAAAACGAGTTTATCCAACAAGTGGCCGATGCGCTAGAGAAATCGGCAGCAACGAGCCAAGTAGAATTAATCATTGTAGATGCGGAGAGGTCGTCTTTAAAGCAGGTGGAGCAGGTGGAGAGTTTCATAAGCCAACAAGTGGACGCGATCATTTTAAATCCATGCGAATTTGAAGCCAGTTCACCGGCGGTCGACAAGGCTAAAAAAGCAGGTATTCCGATTGTCAACGTTAATTCTTCTACCAAATCTAAGCCAGATGCTTTTGTTGGCTCTGATGATGCCGAGTCAGCTAATATGGCGATGGAGCTAATCGCCAAAAAATTAGGTGGCAAAGGAAATATAGTCATGATTCAGGGTTATATGGGTCAGGCAGCCCAATTAGATCGCGAACGTGGGGCTAAAACAGTCTTGGCGAAATATCCGGGCCTGAAGTTATTAGCTACTCAAACAGGGGAGTGGGATCGAGCCAAGTCCATGGCTTTAATGGAAAACTGGATTCAATCGTATGGCGATCAAATCCAAGCCGTATTTGCTCAAAATGATGAAATGGGATTAGGTGCCGTTCAGG
>JABMMK010000082.1 GCA_013205605.1 Cytophagales bacterium
AAATCAATCGTCCCATCACTATGCTGGGCCTTTGTTAAGTATTGAGCTCCTTTTTCTATTGATTGAAGTAAATTGGATGATGCATAATAAATAGACTCTGGACAGGAAACGGATATGGCCCACAAAGAAATATAACCACCCGTGGACAAAGCATTTGGAATACCATCTCCGTCACGAATAGCGCCTAAATCTGAACTTTGTGAATCTATAATTTGCGGATTAGGGTTGTCACTTATTTGCTTATCGTTCAGTCGAATAAGATCCAAGATCCACGCAGGTTTTTGCGGTAAAGCTTTTTTTGAGTTAGCAAATCCCATAAAGGGAGATAATCCAATGACGGTGGCGCCTACTTGGGCAAAGTTCCTTCTATTCATTTTTTTTCATATTCAAGCCCAAACATAATGAATGAGGCAATTCCATATCCTGTTCCGCTGACATTTGGCCGATTAAAATAATAGGACTTATAACCAATGCATGTTCCTCCACTGACATTTTTAGGAGTCAGATAGGGTCCGTTGGCTACTTTTTCTAAGCTATATTTTTTAATTCCGTTATAGGCTAAATCGGCAGATGCCTGATACGGTTGCTTGGGTAATATTCCTAATCGAATCCCTTTAAGCATCGCATATCCAAACATAGCGGTGCATGAACTTTCTTGGAAGTTGGCCGGATTATCCCCCGCATCTAAAATCTGATACCAATGTCCCGTTTCCTTATTTTGTAAAACTGGCAATAGGCGTAATAATTTTTTTAATTCTAAAACGAATGCTTCGCGATGCTTAGAATTTTTGGGAATAGTTTCTAATATGTCCACTAAAGCCATTCCGATCCAGCCATTTGCGCGACCCCAATATTCGCTACTTTTGCGTGTAATCGGGTCAGCCCAACCGATAATGCTACATTTGTCGTCGTAATCGATGGCGTCTGAATCCCAACCGTGAACCCATAAACCCGTACGCCAATAGGCTAGTTTTTCGCTATGGGCTTTTAACTGAAAGGCTAATTCATCTATGTATTTTTCGTCATGACTTAGTCGATACATTTCAAGCATATACATACTTAGCATGTAAATGGTATCATCCCAAAGCTCTTCGGTTTCAACTCGATGAGATACACCCCCATTGGATGTTCGAGGCGTTTTTAGGTAGTCGGCATACAACTCATCCGCCTTTTTTTTGTACTTTGTTTCTCCGGTAATTCTGGCAAGAAAAACCATTGCATGGCCTGAAGCTAAGGCATTTGGATGTTTTCCATTGGAAACATCGTAGGTCACCTCCATCGCTTTTTTAAGGTAGTTTAAATAGATTTCCTTTTCTGCAGCAGGTTTGGAGTTGTAGAGATGAATAAGAGAATTCAAAAAAGTGGCTTGGCCCCAATCCCATTTATATTTAGCGGCAGGCATATAAATTTGCCTACCATGTAAATCAAGTGAGTCGATCCAATTTTGGCCTAAAAGGGCAGGGGAAAATAATAAGAGGAATGCTACGTATTTCAATGTAAATCAGGTTTAAAATGAAGCGGATGAAATTTAAATTCATCCGCTTCAAATTTAATTAATATCCTGGATTTTGTTCAATTTTCGGGTTCGTTACGTCTAACATTCCTTGTGGAATAGGACGTAAATAATGAAAATCTTTAATTTGTGGTGTTCCACCAATCCCATATTTAGTCCAAGGATTATAAAGTAAGTTCCTTGAAATCAATGTTTTAGTACGCTTCAAATCATTCCAACGAAATGATTCGCCCAACAATTCTCTCGCTGACTCATCTAAAATCATGTCGATATTAATCGTTGCTGGCGTCGCTCGGTAGGAAGCAACATTTTTAGGATCGTCCGTAGGGTCATTAGCTTTAGCTGCTCTATTGGGTGATTTACCTTTATTGCTCGCTAAAGCACGGTCTAAAATTACATTGTAATATACATCTGCCGTTCCTAATTTTGCACCCGTTGCTCCCTTAACGATAGCTTCAGCAGCCATTAGGTATAATTCAGCTGATCTAAAAATTGGGTCGTTTAAAGTAGACCAACCATCTGCATAAGCTACTGCTGGCTGGAAGAATTTCCAGAACATAGGTTTCCCCCAAAACATGTTATCTGTTACACCAGTCGTCGCGTTAATAGGAGCATATCCTTCCATTTCGTGGTGCATAGTCACATTGTATTTTTTGGTTCCTCCTTTTACGTTGACCCCTTTATCGCTATCCTTTAAAACAGGATTATTCCATGCACGGATATAGCCTGTTGTATCGCCTTTGATGTAATTGATGGTGAGGTTTTGTGCGTATGTATTTTTGGCTAAACTAACGGATCCAGCAGTTGTCGCATAGGAAACGCTATTATAGGTTCCTTCGTAGCGGCTATCTAATTTGGGGTCAAATAAACGATAAGCAGCCCAGGTTGGAACATGGGAATTTACTTGTCTTCCGTATATAGGTCCGTTCGCTACTTGTGCTAAACCAGATGGACCACCTCCAAACTGACTATGCATGTTATTTCCCTGAATGCCTGTTGCGGCATCGAAATTTCCGTCTCCTTTGTAATAAAGTGGATTGGCATACTGAACGGCAAAAACAACTTCTTTACTTGCATTGGCAGCCACCACTGAACTGGATAATGAAGCGGTTTCAATATTGATATTTTTGTTGTGTGAAGGCCATAAAGTATTCCAATTAGCTTCAAGAGGATATAAATTAGAAGCAATTAGTTCGTCGCAAAGGGATAAGGCTTTGGTAAAATCTGCTTCACTTCCTCCCAGGGAATTATTGAAATTCCATGCTCTAGTTAAATAAACTTTGGCCAATAGAAATTGTGCTGCTCCTTTAGTCACTCGACCCTGATCTGCTTGGGTAGCTGGCAATGCCGCAATGCAATCATTTAAATCAGCAATAATTTGCGTATAAACATCCTTTGCACTTGATTTTTTAGCCTCAAGACTACCTCCTAAAGATTCAGTTAATGGCATAGGAATATCTCCCCATTGTTGGACCGCAAAGAAATAGGATATAGCTCTCAAAAACTTTGCTTGAGCAACCATGTTAGTTAACTTGGTAGCTTCCATCCCTACAACTTTGTCTTTACGTGTGACAGCGGCATTGCAACGATTTATTTCTTTATACAATTGATCCCAATAAGTCTGTAATTCGCCATTAGAGGAATTAAATCGAATATCATACACATCTCGCTCTGGTCCAATTTGGTTTGGTAAATTATATAAAGGCCCACCATATCCCGCTTCCACGAAAAGGTCGGTTCCATTATGGGTTAATTTCCTTCTTTGGGTCATATCCCTTAAAAGTGGATAACAAGAGTTCACTAAACCCTCAAATCCAATAGCTGTATTGTAATAATTATCTGTTGTTCTGTTGGCAGGATTATATTCAGTAAGAAAATCCTTGTCACAACTGAAACTCACCGCCCCTAAAATGAATAGGCAGATGATGGATGCCCGATTTAAATTTTTATAAATATTCATGATATATATCTTTAAATGTTATTGCCTTGTTTTAGAAGCCTACGTTAAAACCAAATGTTAAGGTAGTAGACGGGAAATCATCTTGATAAGCGGCTCCATTATATTCAGGATCTCCACCACTATATTTTGTAAAATATGCTGGGTTGATAGATTGTAAATACATTCTCATGTTGTCAATGCCCATTTTGTCAAGTAATTTTCTAGGTAACGTATAGCCAAAGGTTACATCGCTTATTCTTAAGAAACTAGCATCTTGATAATAGATAGCGTCGCGACCTATTGTGCCCGGTATTCCCATTCCCCACATTTCGTTGGATGGATTTTCTTTGGTCCAATAATTTAAGGAAAGTCTTCCTCCTCCTCCCGGATCACTGATGTAATTACTTAGGAATCCATTTTTATACATCGTTCCATTTCTGTAATACATCATCACAGCTAAATCAAAATTCTTATAGCTGACACGATTGGTTAAGCCCATGGTAAAATTCGGCAACTGACTTCCTAAAATTACCCGGTCGTCTTTTCCTAAAACGCCTGAGGTTATTTTGCCATCGCCATTTTGGTCTACAATACGCACCGCACCTGGATTAGAAGAATATTTTTTAGCTTCTTCCACATCGCCTAGTTGGAAAATTCCATTGGCTTTGTAGTATAAGAAACTTTTAAGTGGATAACCGACTGCCAAAATATTTTCAGGGTTTGTGCTACCACTCCAGCCATACATGGCTCCATTAGGTAATTCCTCTAAGCGGTTAATGTTTTTAGCAAAATTTAGAGAAGATGTCCAAGTAAAATATTTCTTTGAAATATTAGTTGTGTTTAATAAAATCTCCACTCCTTTGTTGGACACGCGGCCAACGTTCGCGATAATCGTACTAAAGCCTGATGAGGTAGGTAAGGCCTGTCTCATGATCAAATCTTTGGTCGATCGGTTATACCATTCAGCTGTAATAGAAACTCTGTTTTTAAAGAAAGCTGTGTTTAAACCAAGATTTAATTCTTCACTTCGTTCCCATCCCAAATCTTGGTTTGGTAAGTTATTAGGGGCAAAACCAACACCTGGATTTTGTCCATACCCATAATTGGTATTCATCAAGGTAGCCGAAGTGGCATAAGGAGAAACCACCGAGTTACCTACTTGACCGAAACTAGCGCGTACCTTTAAATCATCAAAGAAATTTAAATTTTTCACAAATTCTTCTTCACCCAATTTCCATGCAAATGCTCCAGAAGGGAAAAATGCCCATTTCTGTCCTTCTGCTAATTGAGAAGCTCCGTCAGAGCGAGCAGTAAACGTTAAGATATACTTATTGTCATACGTGTAATTTAATCGACCCATGTAAGACTCTAAAGTTCTTTGGTTATATCCACTATAGATCGTGGGAGCTGCCGTTCCTGAAGCTAAATTATACCAATATGAAACATATGGTAATCCAGTAGCCGCGATGGCATTCATTTCGGTGCTGGTCTTAAAAGCACTTTGCAGGGCGGTCGCATTTAATTTACTTTTTCCTTTTTCTACATTATAGGTCAATTGGTTATCAAATGTGTAAGCCATAATAAAGTCATTCTCAACGGATGCTCTGGTATTTCCTGATACGTTTACGGCTTTTGAATATTTTCCACGATATTCATCTTGTTTCGCCATTTGATAGGAAGCTGAAATAGATGATTTGAAAGTTAAGCCTTTATATAATTCAAATTCAGCATAAGCATTTCCCATTTGACTACTTACATTTCTGGTCCACTGGTAATTATCTAAACTAGAGGCCTCTAATAATGGGTTAACAGCAGTATTTCTACCCATTCTTACCGCATACCCGTTAACGTCGCCTATCGAGGCATCATTCCCGACTACCGGATCGACTAAGTCCTTATAATAAATAGTACTCGTAGGTCTTTCTCGGTAAGCCGTTCTTGGTACCTCAAAAGAACCTGTTGGGTTGGTGGAATAATTGGCATACATCGTAATTCCAACTTTTAAGAAACTAGCTATTTTGGAATCTACGGCTGCGTTCAAATTGTATTTTTTATAATTTGTCAATGGCATCATTCCATCTTCTTGAATGTAACCGGCCGAGAAACGGTAATTGGTCCCACCTGATCCTCCTGAAACAGCTACATTGGCTCCCGAGTTAATACCAGGTTTGGTTAGCAGTCCCACTAAATCTGTAGTTTTTCCACTATTGATGATGTTCAATTCATTCACATTGAACATGGATTGACTAACGATAGCTCCGTTTAATGCAGCATCAGTGATCGAAGATTTAAAATATTCCTGAGCATCTTGCATTTTTGGTAAATGTGATGGTGACTTAACACCTAAATAAGAATCAAACGTAACTCTTGGTTTTCCCGTTGAACCTCTTTTTGACGTAATGATAACGACCCCATTAGCACCTCTAGAGCCATAAATGGCTGTGGATGAAGCGTCTTTTAATATATCGATCGTTTGAATATCAGCCGGATTAATGTCCTGTAATTTACCTCCAATCACCCCGTCAATAACGACTAAAGGCTCTGTATTCATATTTTGTGGATTACTACTGACTAGGGTTAAGTTGACCGCGCCATCTGCATTTGGATTAGCGGTGATGGTATTTTCTCCACGGATGGCAATAGACCACAATTGGCCTGGCTTATTACTCATTTTGGTTACGACCACGCCTGGAACTTGGCCTTGTAATGCTTGAGTGGCATTTGTTGGGTTACCTCTTGTGATTTCTTTGGCACTAATGGTTCCAACGGCACCTGTTAAATCTTTTTTCTTAACGGATCCATATCCAATGACGACAACCTCGTTCAAGGTTTCTTGGCTGGGTAATAATTTAACGGCTAATTGTACTTGATTTCCAACATTAATTTCTTGCGTTTCAAATCCGACAAAAGAAAAGATCAATGTGGAGGCTCCTTTTTCTGGAATAGAAATACTGAAAATACCGTTGGCATTTGTTGCAACTCCTTTGGAGGTATTCTTCAAACGAACGTTTACGCCAGGAACCGCGTCACCTTTTTCATCGGTTACTTTTCCTGAAATGGTTCGGTCGGCAACGATCGTTTCATTGCTGATGGTAGAAGAAACCTCCGAACTAAAATTTCCATTCGTCGGAATTAGACCTTTTTCTAAAATAATTTGATTGTTTTTTTGAAACTGGTAGGTGATATTTCTCGGCGCAAATACCTTTCTTAACACATTTTCCAATGTTTCGTTATTGACCAATAGGTTTAACTTCTCTTGTTGTTCAATGACTCCTTTTTGATATGAAAAAGTCACATCAACTTGCTTTTCAATACTTTGCAAGAATGACTTTAAACTTCCATTACTCAAAGAGATACTTACTTTTTCTTGTAATTTATCTTGAGCTTTGGACGTGTGAGCATAGCCTATGGTGACCACCATGAGGGTCATCAGCAGCTGTGTCAATGAGACTTTCATGATTTTGAAAATCTGATTTTTTGATAAAAATTTAGACATAATTGATGGGTTTAATTGTATTGATGTTGGTTTTAATAATTTAGATTTAGTTTGTAATGAGTTTAGTATATAAAATAGGTTTAAAGGTATTCATTTATTTACAGCCTTTCGATTCAATAATGATTTGAGCATCTACCTCTTTGTAGTTCCCGCCAATAAGTTGGCATATCAAATCAAGTTTGTCATGTAAGGGCTCATTTTTAAAACGCGTCGTGATGACACATTTTGAAAGCTGCTCATCATGGTAGATAATTTTAATTCCATAAAGGTTTGCTAACGAGTTAATGACTTGACCCACTGGAACTTCATCGAAACTCTGATTGTAATTTTTGATTTCTATGTTGGCCAACGGCAAAGGCATCTCAACAAGTGCTTTACTTAAATTCTCCGTTTCACGGTTAAAAATTCCTTTTTGATTAGGTATCAATATGATTCCTTTTGTTTCCGGGTCATTTACATTAATTCTTCTTTGATTGTACACATTAACCCGGCCTGTCTTCACAGAAACAGTCACATGGGCATCTTTTTCAAAAGCCTTAATGGTAAAACTGGTTCCTAAGACCTTGGTGATTATTTCATTTGAATAAACAAAAAAAGGTTTTTTGGGATTTTTTGCAATGTCAAAAAAAGCTTCTCCGCTTAAAAAGACCGTTCGGCTTTCTTTTTCAAAATGGATCGGGTAGGAGATTTTACTATTTTTACTCAGATGTATTTTACTGCCATCTTCTAATGTGATCATGATGGGCTTAGTCTCCGTATTTTTAACTTCGATCAATTTGTTTTTAGCCTCAAAAGAACTGACTAAGTCGGTGTAATTAATGGATTTTGTAGGTTGATAAACCCAAGCAAATAATCCAGCTGAAAGAACGACAATAAATAAAGCGGCTAATTTTAATAAATGGGTTGGCCAAACTCTGGCTGATTTTGCCTCATTCATGGATAAACGGATGTTTTTCCAGATTTTATGTTCATTCAAATTGGGATTCAAATCAAATTCAATTTCATACAAAGATTTTGCTAGTTGGATCGCTTCATTAAAAATTTCCGCTTTTTCAGGATATTCCAATACGAAGTCATCCCAAAAACGGTTTTCCTCCTTTTGGTTTACCCAAAGAATGAAAGAATCATGGTCTAAGAAATCTTGAACGGTATTTAAATTTTTCATATATAATCTTGAACATTATATAGGTAGCGAAAAATTAAAATAGTAACCAATAAGTTTAACTTATTTTAGAAAAAAGATAAAAATAAGAACATCACCAGATAGGTTGATTTTAAATAGACTCTTAGTACGGCATATGATTTTGATAGCAAATTTTTAACTACTTGCTTGGGAAGAACGATGAGATGTGAGATTTCGTCTAAGCTTAAGTTTTGAAAATAACGTAAATGAATGACTTCTTTTTGCCTATTTGAGAGTTTTGAAATGGCCTCCCTAATCTTGTCATTTCTTAGTTCTTCAGACTCTTTTTGGACCATTGTTTGCTCGACCGACAAGCTGCCTAAATAATCTAAAAAATCATTCACATCTTCGGAGTTTTCTAAGATGTCTTTTTGGCTATTTCTGATGAGTTGATTCCGTAAAGATTTTATTAAATAAAATTTCACATTTTCCACTTCACCTAAAAATGCTCGCCTTCTCCATAAATCGATAAATAAATCTTGAATGGCATTTTCGATTAATTCATGATCTTGACAGATTCGTAATCCATAATGACTTAACGCTTTAAAATATTTTTGGTATAAAATTTCAAATGCAGACTCATCCCCATTCTTGAAGGATTTAAATAAGTCGGTATCTGTGAATTTATCTTTCAATGATTTAATTTTTACATATTCTTTGATTAAGTCTCAAAGACTCTTTCGTTGAATTACATGTATTTCTATTTAATGCTAAGTAAATATTTGATGGATTCAGGAACCTGAATGGCATGAAGAGAGCTTTCGTCTTCTATGTAATAATGCTGGATCTTAGCCTTTTTAGCAGCCTTCATAATGGCTGGTAAATTTAATTGGCCCGTACCTAAAGCTACATCATTTTCAGAGGAAGTTCCCCCTGATAAATTGCCAATAACCCCCTTCTTTAAATCTTTTACGTGCATCAACTTAAAGCGATTGGGGTATTTTTCTAAAAGTTTGGCTGGATCTATTCCTGGAAAAAAGGTCCATAAAATATCCATTTCAAAATTTACAAATTTAGGATCCGTATTTTTTGCGATATAATCAAAATAAGTACCCCCTTCGTATGGTGCAAATTCAAAACCATGGTTGTGATAACAAAATTCTAATCCATAATTTTCTTTTAAGTTTTTGCCAATGATGCTAAAATCCGCGATCGTTTTGTCAGCTAATGCCTTTGTAAATGGACCTTCATGGGGAATCCAAGCCACTCGCACAAATTTTGCGCCTAAGGCTTTGGCATTGGCAGCTACTTCGTCAGACTTCATTAATGCATCTGGATAACTTACGCCAAAGGAAGAACAATACATACCTCTTTCATCCAAAAGCTTTCTGATTTCAGTGGCTTTTTTACCAAACAAACTAGAAAATTCCATGTCATAAACCTTCAATGCTTTTAATGAATCTAGCGTGGTTGGCATATCCTTTTGAAGACTTTGTCGATAGGTATACGAAACCATTCCTAAGGGAACTCCATTAATGCTTGGACCTTTTTGGGCATTTAAATTGAATAGAAAACAAATGGTACTGGCAGTAAGGAAGAATTTTTTGATCATGGCATTCATATTTATTAGACAAAACGTTTTATTTTAAGGTTACTTTTTTCCCTGTTTTGGCAGATTCTCGCGCCGCCTCTAGTATTTCTACGACCACCTGATTTATTTCAAAGGAGGATAAATCCATTTGAGGTTTAATTCTTCCTTGGACAACGGCAGATAAATAAGGGAATACATTAGACACTTCATGGGGCAAAGGACTTAAGTCAATCATACTTTCTTTGCCATATCGATCACCATCCACATACCTCATTTTATTGTTTTTGTTAGCAACCAAAATTCCTTTGGTCCCGTAAACCTCTGTATCTTTTCGGTCAAATGGCCAATTCCAAGAAGCTTGAATGATGGCCTGGCAATCCGGATACGTTAAAATAATGGTTGCTTCATCGTCTACCTTAGGATATATATCGGGTTTCAATTGCTGAGTCACCGCTGTTACGGAGATGGGTTTTTTTCCATCCATCAGCCAGGTCATAATATCCGCCCCATAACAACCAAAATCGATGATAGCACCTCCTCCATTTTTTACCGGGTCAGTTAACCAATGTAGAAATTCAGGGGAACAACCAATTTCTTTGGGTCCCCGATGTCCATCCATCATGACAACTTTTCGGATTGTGCCTAAAGACTTTTCTTCTTTAACCATTTGCCACATTTTAGCATGAGATGAATACCATGTGGTTTCAAAATTGGTCAAAAGATGAATTTTATATTGGCTCACCAGCGCTTTCATTTGATTCAAATGATTCATGTTGACAGCCAAAGGCTTCTCAACAATCACATGAATTCCTTTGGGAGCACAAACTTTAACCACTTCCAAATGCTCATAAATACTATTAAATGCCGCAATAGCCTCAGGCTTTGTCTTGGCAATTAAAGCCTCTAAGGTTGGGAACCAAAGAGAATCCGGAAGATTTTGTTTTTTTAGGATGGATAAGGCAAGTTCCTTATCTGGTTCAGCAAAACCTACGATGATTACATCCTGTTGTGGCTTTTTTATGGCATTATACACTTGGCCCACGTGACCGTGGGTCATTCCTGCAACACCCACTCGGAGGGGTTTAGCATGAAAAATAAAGGGTATGCAAAATAACCCTATCCAAACAAATAGTTGCTTCATCATATGAATTGCTTTTAGGATTAGTTTCGAGGACCTCCGCCGCCTTGTCTCTGCGCAGCTTGCATCGTTTTGTATTTCTCTAATTGCTCTGGAGTTAAAATTGCTTTTAATGACTCTAATTGAGCATCATTCAATTTTTTCGTCTCAGCTTGCATGGCTTCTCTTTCCATACCTGCTTGACGGAATTCCATCATTTTTTCCATTCTTACTGTTACTAAAGGCTCAATTTTTTTGATTTGATCCTTAGATAAAGTTAATTCAGTTTCCATACGGTCGATCTGACGCTGAACCATCGCTTGTGGGTTATAATCCTGAGCTGATATTTGAGTTGAAAAACTCATTAATGTTGCCACGATAACAAAAGAGGTAATTAATTTTTTCATAGTTTTTGTGTTTAAGTTGGAATTTATAAAATATTATTTAGAAAATAGAATTTAGGATCAATTTGTAGACGTCCGTGGGTTCAATTTCTGATGGTGTCTTTTGATTTGAGATAAATAAAGGATAAAATTCCTTATCACAAAATGGACTTCCATGGGATCCTTTCACTAAGGTGGCATCCAAAGGAATGACATCCATTAAATACCTGAACCCTGTCAGTTTTCGGGCCAATTTATATCCGGCTCTCAGTTTAATCCATGGATTTTTAGGATCCATAAACATTTCTACTGGGTCATAACCCGGTTTTTTGAATATATCGACACACCGAGCAAAGTCTGGTGCTTTTGCATCATCAAGCCAATAGTAATAGGTAAACCATTTATCCGTGTCGGCAATCAATACAAAATCACCTGTTCTTTCGTGATTTAAATGATGGGACGCTATTTCTTTTGAATCTAATACGCTAGCCACCCCAGGAATCGCTTCTAATATCTTTTTCACCTCCTTTTTATCTGCGCTATTTTTCACATAAATATGGGCAATTTGATGATCTGAGACGGCAAAGGCTTTACTTGCACCTGCGTCCAACAACTCTAATCCCCGTTCTTCGCGTATGGCTAGGTAATCATGCTCTCTCAATATCCGATTAATATGTATCGGTTCGGATACATTGTTGATGCCATATTCCGACAACAAAATGATGTGGGCATTCGTCGACTCAAAATGTTCGATTAATTGTTGGAGTACCCGATCAATTTCCGCCAATTCCTTCGATATTTTAGTGAAATCTACTCCAAATTTCTGTAAGCAATAATCGAGGTGAGGAAGGTAAATTAAATTGAGCGTAGGGTTGTATTTTTTGTCGACCCAAATAGATGCATCCGCAATCCATTGCGTGGATTTTATGTTGGCATTAGGCCCCCAGAAATTAAA
>JABMMK010000083.1 GCA_013205605.1 Cytophagales bacterium
ACTAAGAAGCCAATGATCGTTAAAATGATCACAGAAATGGGATTGGCATAGCGTAAATACTTTTCGATTAAAAATACTTCTATGCCATCAGCTCCCCGCGAACGAACTAAATCGATGTGCCGATTGAGCTCAGGCAAGGTAAAAGTTTCGTGTAATAAATGTTTATTTTGAAAGTCTTTGGGAAATAAATTTAAGGTCGTGTCTATTTTTACACCTGATATAATTCCCGTTTTCCCCGGCATTAAATTCCTAATTCGAAAATCATGAATCGTCCATTTTTTGCGAAGGGTATCCCAGGTAATCCGGTCGGACATTAATTTCTCTTTGATCTCATTATTTGAAATTCGTTCCAAACTGAAGCGATAACCGGTATTTGTGTTGTTGTCGTAGCTTTCAATATAGGCATATACATCAGGGGCGATTTTGATATGCACATCTCGTTTGTCGAAAAAATAGGTGCCGTTGATGTATTGATGCTCAAAGGGAACTCGAATTTTATTGGCATTTGGGACGACCCAACCAATCATGATAAAAGTCCCGATGGCAATGATGGAAGACCCAATTAAATAGGGCCTCATTAGTCGAGTAAAGCTAACCCCAGAACTCAAAATGGCTATTATTTCTGTTTTCGCGGCCAAATTGGCCGTAAAAAATACGGTTGCAATAAACACCATCAACGGCGAAATATAGTTGGCCCAGTAGGGAATAAAATTCAAATAATAATCAAAAAGAATGGCATGCATGGGAGCCTGCTTGCGGATGAAATCATCAATTTTTTCTGTATAATCGATGACCATGACAATTAATACAATTAAAAAAACCGCGAAAACATAGGTCTTCAGAAACTTTTTTAAAATGTAATAATCGAGTATTTTCATTAGCTATTGATCGATTCTTGTTCGTAGGAAATACCAGAAAACAAATGAATAAAGATCACACGCGCAGTCCTAAAATTAAACGGAACCATGAATAAAGAAAATATAGTAATGGGCACCACATAACCCATGGCTGGAGGATCATTGAAAAAATTGAAAACGATAATTCCGCCTACCAACATAATCCCTACCGTAAATGCGTATGAAATGTACATGGCACCAAAAAAAAATCCGGGCTCAACTTCATACCTCAAATCACAGTGGGGACAATTTTCATGCATTTGAGTGAAATTTAAAAGATCCCACCATTTATATTTAAAAAGTCGGCCTTCGTGACAACGAGGACAACGCGCATTCACTACCGCGGTTAACTTACTCGGGTCTGACATAATTAAAGAAAATTAAGCCATAAAGGTAAAGAAAATTGGAGGATTAAACGTAATTAAGGTCGCGTTCCACTCCCTTTTTGTATCTTTGCACAAATCAAACTTACACGATATGTATTCTATTGTAGCAAATGTTCACATAGTGCTTTTTGTACTTGTGTTTATTTTAGGTTTAAATCTTTTGATTCGCGCTATTCGCGGATTATCCAGCGGAGGCGCTTTTGTTGACGCAGATCGCAAAGCCGGATTGTTTTTCATGATCTCTTTACACACTCAATTGTTGATCGGTCTTGTACTTTATTTTTTCTTAAGCCCCGTGACTGCTGCAGCTTTTGCTGATTTTGGCGCGGCGATGAAAGATCCAGCGACTCGCTTAATTGCCGTTGAGCATATTTCAGTGAATGTGATTGCGGTTGTATTAGCAACCATTGTAAATGCTAAAAACAAGAAAAATATAGCAGATGCTGCTAAGCATAAAAATGCGTTGATCTTTAATGGAATTGGTCTTTTATTAATTTTAAGCCGCATCCCTTGGTCGCGTTTGTTTGCCTAAGTTTTATATGAAGAAAAAGTGCATTTTTTTGGATCGCGACGGTGTTCTGAATGTGGATCGCGTGGATTATGTCTACCGCATGGAAGATTTTATCATTCCAAAAGGGGTCCCTGAGGCTTTAATCGCCTTAAAAGAAGCTGGATATTTATTGGTCGTTATTACGAATCAAAGTGGTATCGCCAAAGGACTTTATGAACGAAAGCACGTATATGCGATTCATGAAGCGATTCAAAAGGCATGTGGCGGCGTTTTAGATGATTTATATTTTTGCCCTTATCATGAAAATTTTGATAGTCGATCTTTAACGAGAAAACCGGGGTCTTTATTGATTGAAAAGGCGGCGGCTAAATACCAGGTCGACTTTAATCTTTCATTTATGGTGGGAGATCATGAACGTGATATCATCGCGGGAACGA
>JABMMK010000084.1 GCA_013205605.1 Cytophagales bacterium
ATGACGAGCTATTATTCAGGCGTTATCTTACAAAGGATGGGTAAAATCTCAAATCAGGGTTATGCCAATCGCATTGCTGCAGAAATTTCATCGGTCGAAAATACGCCTGGAAATCATCTTGAATCTGCCGCAGAGGCAAGTTGGGATGCGTGGATTAAATATTACCGTCCAAATGAAAACTCGCGCAATCAAACAGTTTCATATTATGACAAAGGTATGTTGTTAGGTCATGTATTAAACGCGTGGATTATCAAATCTACTCAAGGTCAAAAAAGCATCGACGATGTTTTCAAATTCCTTTATCAGGCTTATTATAAAAAATTGAACCGCGGATTTACGGACCCGGAATTAGAAGATGCCTTTACACGTGTAGCAGGTACCTCAGCTAAGCCCATTTTTGAATCGTATATTTATGGAGTTCAAACACCTGATTATAAAAATTTATTTAATGAATTTGGATTTACTTGGTCAAATACAAATGAAGGTAAATCAATTCCATATTTAGGATTTACCGTTATGGCAGGTAAAATAACGTCAGTTTATCGTGGCGCATCTGCCTATGTGTATGGATTGAATGTGGGAGACGAAATCGTTTCGGCAAATAAAACCAGTTTTGAAGGTTTGGATAAATTGTTGGCCGATAAAAAAGTGGGTGATACTATTTTATTTTCGGTTAAAAGAGATGGGTTGGAACGCAGTTTTATAGTGCCGGTCCAACAAAGTCCCCTGTTAGCGTTCTCGTTGACAGATCAAAAAAACCTTACTGAAAATCAGAAAAAATTGCGATTAAAATGGTTGGGAAGTCTTTAATCCCCTAGATTTTGTGACATAGCCTCATACATATTTTTGAAATTTTGTATGATGGTATTTTGAAAGGAGGAGCTGGTTGCCAGCTCCTCTATTTCTTTTTGGTTGGAAAAATCCATGATCGAAAATTTGAAACTTTGCTCCAATTCTGGCGTTTCAAATTTCAATATATACTTAGAGTTCCATTCAAATAGTGATATTCGCATGGAATCATGGGGAATTTCTTTGATAAAATGCATTAATCTTCGATGATTTTGATGCTTTGGATCACATCGCCCTCTCTAATTTGATCAATAACATCTAAGCCTTCGATCACCTTACCAAAACAGGTATGCTTACGATCTAAATGGGAAGTATTATTTCTCGAATGACAAATGAAAAATTGAGAACCACCTGTATTAGGACCTCTATGCGCCATAGATAATACTCCACGATCATGATATTGATTATTTCCAGTTAGTTCACAAGCAATGCTATAGCCTGGACCTCCTCCACCGGTTCCATCGGGATCTCCTCCTTGGACAACAAAATCAGGGATCACACGATGAAAAGTCAATCCATCATAAAATCCATTTTTAGAAAGGTCAGTAAAGTTTTTTACATGAATGGGTGCATCCTCTATGTAAAATTCAATTTTCATTAACCCTTTATCGGTTAACATTTCTGCGTAAGCCATATTGATTTTTTATTTTATTAGGCTACAAAGATGCGAATGAATTTTGATTTATTTAAATTGAAAACAAATTCAGTATTTGTTTGATTATATAGCATGAAGCAATTTGTATTCGTTATTCTTTCCGCCTTGATTCTTTTCGCCTGTGATTCAGAAGCAGAGAAAAAAGAAGCTACTCAATTTTTCCTTCGCGGAAATCAAAAATTTAAGGAAAAAGAATATTTCGAATCTATCAAATGGTATTCTGAAGCCATTTCTAAACAAAGTAAGTTTTCGGATGCTTATTATAATCGTGGTTTGGTGTACCAAAGCCTCGATAAAAATGATGAGGCCCTAGCCGATTTCCAAAAAGCGTATGAATTAGATCCTCGTTTTTCGGCTGCCCTATCCAAGCAAACTGAATTACTTCAAAATCTTCAACAATTTGATTTAGCCCTCGAATCAGCCGCTAAATTGGTTAAAAACTTTCCGGATTCGTCTGCTTTTTGGTCTTTGCAGGGGGATATTTACTTACAGAAAACACAATACAATGATGCCTTAGCTTCTTATGAGCATGCTTTATTATTGAAACCTAACGCGGTGGAGACTTTGATCAATAAAGGAATTGTGTATCAGGAATTAGGCCAATTGGACATATCAGAAGCTTCCTTTAAGGCGGCATTGGCTACGGGTAAATACAAAGACTTGATATACAATAATTTAGGGTATTTAGAAATCCAAAGAAGGCAGTGGAAGTTAGCTGAGCAGTGGATTAAAATGGCCTTGGACATTGATCCCAAAAATGAATTGTATTTAAAAAATTTAGATAAAATTGCCAAGCAATCAAGCGCGGAATAAATCCATGTATTTTTTAAGCTCATCTGCATTTTCGATGGAATTTGTAAAAATTTCTACCAAAGATGCTTGTTGGCCTGTCTTGAAAAATTGTTCTGAGATGACATTCCATTCTTCAAAGTTCCTAGCGCTATAGTAATTTATTCCGGCATCTAAACAGGTATTTTTAGCCGTAAAATTTTGTTGGGTTTCCATAAACTCATTAAGTTCTGGTAGTTCTTTGGCCCCTTCTAAGTTTCTGAAAATACCCCCGCCTCCATTATTAAAAACGATAATTCGCAGGTTTTTAGGTACATATTGATTCCAAAAAGCATTTTTGTCATAGTGAAACGCCACATCTCCTAGAATGGAAATACTTATTTTCGACGTTTTTTGGCTCGCACCTACCGCAGTACTTAAACAACCGTCAATTCCACTCGTTCCCCTGTTTGAAAATACTTTTGTTTGAGAAAAATGCGCGGCGGTCCAATTGACATACCTGATGGCTAAGGAATTAGCAATATGAACTTCAGCCCCCTCCATATTTTCAATTTGATTTATTAAATCATGGTAGATATGTAATTCGGTGAAATTTGAATGCTTGAAAAATGCTGCTTGAACGCTAGCAACTTTTTGCGCCAACGGTTTCCAAGGGTTCGTTTGTTGGCCAGGCCAAGTACATTCTTGTAAAAATTGAAGCGAATCCATCTGAATCACGTCTGTCAACGACTGAAAAGGATCAGGTCTTCCGATGGGATTTGGATGAATGAGAAAAGATTTGCTAGGTTTTTCGCGCCTTAAAAACTGCTTAATTCGCTTAGAAACAAATGATTTTCCAAAATGGATATGTAAATCGGGCTTCAAAGCGGGCCACAAATCCTCATTGGCCAAAACTAAATCATGATCACATTGACAGGCCGCAGGTAAATTGGCCGTGGCATCCCCTATCACAGGTATACCCAATAAAGCTAATTGGTTGAAATAGTTATTTTCTAGTTCATTGAAAGGCCTTTGGCCTACGGTAATTAAGATGGATTGAGCCTTTTTAGCGTCAAAATAGGTGCTTAAATTAATGGTTTTGACCTTGGCACCCTTGTCCATTGTACTCAATTCATTTTCAGATAAAATGGGCAGACTACTTAAGGGCAAAGATTCTCCTTGACTCGGATAAAAGGGTTCAGAAATGGGTATATTGACATGAACGGGACCTTTAGGTTCCGCGCAGGCTTGTTGGTATGCACCCATTCCTAAATCAACATAATAACTGGCTTCTTGAAGCGAATCAGTAGGAAAATCAATGAATTGCTTCACATGTTTTCCATATAATTCTTTTTGATAAATGGTTTGTCCATCCCATTGTCCGATCCATTCTGCCGGTCGGTCTGCTGTAAAGACCAACAAAGGCAATTCTTGGAAAAATGCTTCCACCACCGACGGAGCAAAATTCAAACCGGCTGAACCTGAGGTGCAACAAAGAATCACGGGCTTTTTGCTCGCAAGTACTAGGCCTAACCCAAAAAATCCTGCCGAGCGTTCATCTGAGATGGAATAGCAATGGATTTTTGGATGTCTAGCTAAGGCCAACATCAACGGTGCATTTCGGGAACCTGGACAAATAACAGCTTCTTCAACCCCCATTTGGGATAGAATATCTACTAGTTCGACGATGCCTGCAGGAAATCCCATAGCAAAAAAAAGCCTCGTGAGAGGCTTTAAAAATTATCCAAGATATGTTTTTAGCGCTTTACTCCGGGAAGTATGACGCAGACGACGAATCGCCTTTTCTTTAATTTGTCTCACGCGCTCTCGAGTTAAATTGAATTTCTCGCCAATTTCCTCTAGTGTCATTGCGTGTTCTCCATTTAATCCAAAATACAAAGTAACCACATCGGCTTCTCTTTGAGTAAGCGTCGACAAAGCTCTTTGAACTTCGCGGCGTAAGGAATCATTAATTAAACCAGAATCTGGTTTATCCTCTGAATCATTCTCCAATACGTCTAAAAGCGAATTTTCTTCTCCTTGAACGAAGGGAGCATCCATGGATACGTGTCTTCCTGAAATTTTCAGTGTATCGACAACTTCACCTGTTGAGATTTCTAACACTTCTGCTAATTCCTCTGGCGAAGGCTCACGCTCAAATTTTTGTTCTAACTCAGAAAAAGTTTTTGAGATTTTATTCAAAGAACCTACACGGTTCAATGGAAGACGAACGATACGGGATTGTTCAGCTAGCGCTTGTAAAATGGATTGACGAATCCACCAAACGGCATACG
>JABMMK010000085.1 GCA_013205605.1 Cytophagales bacterium
GCCGCATGGTGACAGGTTTTCGGATGGCCAGGATGCAAAACGTGGATGAAACCGAAATTAAATTGGCCGGTTATGCGTACCATTCTTCACTCAACCCAACTTGGATTCCGGGCCGGTATGATCATCGCGATAAGCCAACAACCCCTTTTTTCGAGCATGGGCTATGGAATGTACCTGCTTCGGTTACGCCTAAAACACGAATCCCATTATTTTGGTTGGCCTTTAAAAATTTCCCTTTATGGTTTTTCACCTATTTATCTCACATCTGTTTGAGAAAAAACAGGTTTATAAACTTGTATTTTCATCCTTGGGAATTTACAGACTTGTCAAAATACCCCTTGTCATTCCACGTGAAAAGAGGTCATCGAGGATCTTTGCTTAAAAAACTGGAATACTATTTAATGGGATTGAAAAAAAATCATTCGGAGGATTTCATTACGATGAATGAGTACGTAAAAAACCTTTCGGATGGAAAATAAGGAAATCAAATGGCATAGCCGGCCTACTGTTTTAATCTCCATATGGATATTGCTGGGGATTATCACAGGCTTGAAGCAATATTTGATTTCCGATGTCCATTCCCATATTAATAATTTCGTCATTTTTAAATCGAGCAGTGGCCATTTTTTTAATCAAATGCCCTTGTATTTAGAATATCCAAAAGAGTATTTTGATCTGTATTTATACGGTCCTATTTTCGCCATTTTGATGGCTCCTTTTTCTTGGATGCCATTAGGCTTGAGCGTCGTGATTTGGAATTTGTGTAACTCCGCCATTTTATATTTTGCGATCCAGCATTTGCCTATTCGCATAGATCAGCGAGCTAGTATTTTGTGGATTATTTTGAATTCAGCGGTTACGGCTCTCTTAAACACACAATTTCATGGATTATGTGTTTCTATGATTTTGTGGAGTTACATTTATGTACATCGGGGCCGAGATTTTTGGGCAGCCTGTTTAATCATATTGGGCATTTTGATTAAATTTTATGGCATTGTGGGATTGGCATTTTTCTTTTTTTCAAAAACGAGGCTTACCTTTTTTTATTATTTAATCTTGTGGTTGGTCATTTGGGGGATTATTCCCATGGTTTTTGGAGGTTTTCAATATGGTATTCAAACCTATTATGATTGGATAGGGATACTGACTCACAAGAATGATTTAAATATAAATATTCAAAACGTTCGAACCGATGTGTGCGTAATGGGCATGTTTCGCCGCATTTTTGGGGATGCCAATTTATCTAATTTGTGGTTTTTGATTCCCTCGATGCTTATAAATGGTATTGTTTATTTTCAACCGGCAAAATGGGGTCGGATGGATTTCCAATTGCGAATTTTAGCTTTTGTGACCATTTACTTAATGCTTGCGAGTACGGGAACGGAATCGCCCACTTTAATTATGGCATTTCCAGGACTTGGATTATGGTTTATTTTGGGCCCTAAAAACAAATTCAGGTGGAGCGTGCTCGTAGTCACATTAGTTATATCAAGTTTTTCTCCTACCGATTTGTTTCCTCGCTATATTCGCGAAGCGTTCATTAATCAATATGCATTAATGATTTTGCCATTATTGATTGTTTGGTGTGTTTTAGCCTATGATTTGTGGAAGGATGATTCGGCAAGCGTTAGCATTAAAGAAAAATCACTTCCTTAACTACCTCGTTGTCAGCTGATTTATTGATTAATTCAATCATTTTTTGTTTGGCCATCATCAATTCTTTTTTGAGTGGGGCGGAATCGATTTGAAGAAATAGTTTGTGGTTGGTGACATACACTTTTTGCGTTCTAGCTGCGATCGGCTTGCCCATAATCAGCTCCCAGTTGGCCGAAACATAGGTCTCGTCAAATTTTCCTTGTAGTTTATAAATTTTAAGCAGAGATTCAATGGCTTCTTTCAGGGAGGAGCTATCACTTTTTCTAGAAGATGTTTTTGGGCTTTTTTTATAAAAAGGAGAATCCATTCGTTGTATAATTGAAGTCTAAATTAATAATTAGCCGATAATTTTTATCAAATTTAGGTTTTTTTAATTTTTTTTTAATTTTTTTTCAAATTCTTAATCCCAAAAAAGTACCCTATTATCGATGCTATTTAAGGGAAAATATTAAGATAGTACAATAGGCATTATGGGCATGAAAAAAAAATCATCTTAATATAACCTAAACCATGTTAAAATTAAATTAGAATTACATTACTTTTGCTTCCACTTAAAATACCAAGGAAGCGGCAACTATGAAAACTACGTAACTTGTGTTTTTTGAAAGTGTTATGAAACTATTAATTTTTTAACCCCAAATTTACCAAACTAATGAGTACACAACAACCAAAGCCAGCTGCTAAGCCAGCTGCAACTGAAAAAAAATCTGGCGGTATTTCTGCAGGTTTAATTTTAATTATTTTATTTGTTATTTCCATTCTTATTTTCATGTTTGTCATGGGAGATGGTTCACACTTTGAGGGTGGAACAAATGAAGGTCATCCACTTCCAGGCGATTACTTTGGTATCGTTTATAAGGGTGGTGTCATTGTACCAGTTTTGATCACGTGTTTCTTAACGGCACTAACATTTTCAATTGAGCGTTTATTGACCATTGGAAAAGCAAAAGGAACGGGTGATGTAAATGCATTCGTTCGTTCGATTCAAGCATCTTTGGATAAGGATGATACTGATGGAGCAATCGCTGCATGTAACAAGCAAAAAGGATCCGTTGGAAACGTAACACTTTCTGCAGTGAAAAAGTACAAGCAATTAACCGGTGACAAGTCCCTAGATAAGGAGCAAAAATTAGCTTCTTTAAGCAAAGAAGTTGAGGAAGCTACTTCATTAGAGTTACCAATGTTAGAGAAAAACTTAACGATCATTGCTACATTAGCTTCGGTGTCTACGTTAATTGGTCTTTTAGGAACGGTAATCGGTATGATTAAGGCGTTCTCTGCTTTAGGAAATTCAGGTGGATCTACGGATTCAACAGCATTAGCGAATGGTATCTCTGAGGCGCTTGTAAATACAGCGTTAGGAATTGGTACTTCAGCGATCTGTATCATTGCGTATAACTTATTTACATCTAAAATTGATGAATTGACTTATTGCATTGATGAGATTGGTTTGAGCGTTAACCAAAATTATGCTACGCATCATAATTAATATTTGAACCTTTTGGGCGAAAGCCTATTTTAAATTATTTTTCACAGTTCAAATTATTAATTGTTATGCCAAAAGTTAAAGCCAAACGACAAAGTGTATCACTCGATATGACAGCGATGTGTGACGTGGCTTTCCTTTTGTTGACGTTCTTCATGTTAACCGCGAAGTTTCGTCCTGAGGAGGCAGTTACCATAGTTCCGCCATCATCTATTTCAGAGAAGCCTTTGAATGCGAAAGATGGTATGCTGACTATAAGTGTATCGAATGAGGGTGGTGTTTATTTGGCATCTGACGATCAATTAGGTAGGGAGTTTATGTTAGAGCGCATGGCTAGTCGCTATGGAGTTGCTATAACAGCTGAGATGAAGAAGAATTATATGGCTTCTGAAATTGTAGGCTACCCGGCTGGTGCGATGCGTCAAGTGTTGAATATGAAACCAGCAGATGCGAAAAAATTGATAAAAGGTATTCCGATCGATTCAGCTAGTAATGAGCTGTCATATTGGGTAGGATATGCCAAATTATCAAATCCAAATCTGAAGATTGCGATCAAAGGAGATCAGAATTCTAATTATGACGTTTTCAGTGATATCATTGGTACTTTGCAAGCGCAAAATATCAATATATTTCAATTGATTACATCTCCTGAGGGAAAACCGAAATAAGTATTCATTATTAATTAGATTAAGAAATGGCAGAAATAGATAGCTCCGGTGGGGGTAAGAAAGGCGGAGGAAAGAAGCGAAGTAAAAAAATGTCAACCAAAATTGACATGACACCCATGGTGGACTTAGGCTTCTTGCTAATCACTTTCTTTATGTTAACGACTACGTTGGCTAAACCCGTGACCATGCAATTAAACATGCCTGATAAGACGGATACAAAGGAAACGTCACCTGTTAAATTGTCTGAGACCTTAACGGTCATTCCAGATGAGTTCAAGGTGTATTATTACCAAGGTATCCCGACTGATGCAGGTACTAAAATAGATGTGACTGATTATTCTGATACAGGTATTCGTAAGGTAATTGCGGATTTGAAGAAGAAAATAGGGAACAACTTTACGCTCGTTATTAAACCAACGAAAAAGGCAAAATACCATAATATGGTGGATATGCTTGATGAATGTGCGATTACTGGAAATAAGCGTTATGCCTTATTAGAGATTGATCCATCTTCGGAGGATTTAATTAAACGTTCAAAAAAATAAAATGGCGATAGCCTATTTAATAAATTTTTAAATTAAGAAATACTATGTCACAAGTAATAAGCCAAGATGCTACATTGGATGACATTATCTTTAAAGAGAAGAACCGAGAATTTGGAGCTTTCTTGCTAAGGACAACCTATCCAAAGGTTATCAAACGGTCGGTATTACTAGGCTCTGCTCTTTTCGTAGGTGCATTGTTGATTGCAGCATTCTGGAAACAGTTGACGGCAAACATCAATAGCAAAGAAGAAATCACAGCTGAAGTAATGAAATTAGACGCGCCACCTCCACCTAAGAAGGTTGAGTTGCCACCGCCACCACCGCCGCCACCACCCAAAGAAATTCCTAAGGTAACAACGACCAAGTTTTTACCTCCTGAGATTAAACGTGATGAAGAAGTTACAAAACCTGAGCCACCACCAGAGGAGGTAAAAGGAAATACAGCTTCTGAAACTGTGAAGGGTGAAACGGAAAACTTCGAACCACCTGTTGATCCAGATGCGAAAGGTTCAGCTCCAGTAGAGCCACCTAAGCCAGCAGAAGATGAAATTTTTACTGCAGTGGAGCAACAAGCTGAATTCCCTGGTGGACCACGTGCCTTTGGTGCGTTCCTTCAGAGAAATTTAAAATACCCATCAGCTGCTCAGCGTGCCAACGTTGGCGGTAAAGTATATGTTCAGTTCGTTGTTAACACGGATGGATCAATTCAGGATGTTCAGATTTTAAAATCAGTGGGATTTGGTTGCGATGAGGAAGCAATGCGCGTGATTAAATCAGTACCTAAATGGAATCCAGGCAAGCAGTCTGGCCGTGCAGTACGTTCAAGATTTACTCAGCCAATTACCTTCGTATTATCTGAATAAGATTTTATTTATTTCTTTCGGACCTGCTAAATTTGTTTTTGGCAGGTCTGATTGTTTTTAACATTCATGATGAAATTGTCAGCTGCAGAAGTAATTAATGTTTTGTTTCGGTTAATCGCGGCCCTAGCTTATTGTTTGTTAGGAGTTTATGTGGCGTTTTGGTCGGAGGCCCAACTAGGTTTATGGTTTGAGGTCTCCATTAATTTTTACCTTGGATCATTGTTTTTGGCCTATGGATTTTTTAGATTTTGGAGAGCATATTTGTATTATAAAGAATTAAAAGAAGATGAATATGGCGAATACGGCTCGTAATTTAAGTGGAGCATTTATCCTTTCCTGCATCCTTTTTTCATGTTCTCTATTTAACAAAAAAGAGGACATCCAGGACGGCCCAGCGCAAGGAGAAATTTCAATTGCGGTGGATGAGTCTTTTCAACTTTTATTAAAAGCTGAAAAAACTGCCTTTGAAAACAATTATCATTTTGCTCACATTAATTTGAAATTCACGCCTGAAAATGAAGCGGTAGCTGATTTGTTGAATGAGAAAGTTCGGTCTATTGTAGTCTCTAGGGAGCTTACCACAAAAGAAAAGGAAATTTTTACGCGTGAAAAAATAAGCTACCGGAGCTTCCCATTTGCAGCCGATGGAATTGCGCTACTAACGAATAAGCAAAATACGGATACCTTAATTAGTTTACCGCTGTTGAAAGATTTATTAACAGGAAAGATTTCCAATTGGAATAAAATAGGTGCTCGTTCTGTTTCTGGAGAAATTTTATTGGTGGTTGACAAAGCAAATTCAAGCAACATTAAATTTTTAATCGACAAATTAGGCATTCCTGCAAATCAGAAATTATCCGTTTTTGCGGCTGGTTCTAATCCTGCTGTTATTGAATATGTTAAAAATCACGCGAATGCTTTAGGAATTATTGGATCTAATTGGATTAGTGATGGGGATAATCCCACTTCTTTAGGATTTATTAAATCCATTCATGTGATGTCAGTCGCTGAAAAAGATGGGATGGGGAAAGATAAATATTTGCAACCTTTTGGATATAATTTGGCATTAAAAACCTATCCTTTACGTCGGGAAATTAAGTTGATTTTGAAGGAATCACATCTAGGTTTAGGAACTGGTTTTGTCAATTACGTTTGTGGCGAGATGGGCCAGCTCATTGTTTTGAAAGCTGGGTTGATTCCTTTGACCCGACCTATCACGATTAGGACTTATCAAATCAACCAATAACTAAGAATTTGTAAATTTAAATGTCAAAATCTAAATTTTTCTATTTAATTTTGCCATTCGATTTTAATTAAACTTTAATACTAAATTATTGAACATTTAAATGTTCTAAACCTATAAAATATTATTTTAGCAAAAAAAATTAAAAATTACAATGATGAAATTGAAATCATGGGTATTGGGTGTAGGATTATTGATATCCAACGTAGCATTTAGTCAAACGGTTCAAGACGGCTTTCGTTTTTTAGATCGACATCAGCCAAGTAGGGCTAAGCAAGTTTTTGAAGGACTTGTGGCTTCTGCTCCTACAGGTGATAATTATTTTAATTTAGGTTTATACTATTTGCATTTACGCGATTGGGATAATGCCAAAGCTACTTTTGAAAAAGGGAAAGCAGCAGATCCTAAAAACCCTTTAAATCAAGTCGGTTTAGCTTCTATTTTAGTAGGACAAAATAATGTTTCTGCTGCTAAAGTTGATTTTGATAAAATAATCGCAGATACCAAATCAAAAAATATTGATGTTTTGTATCGCATCGCTGAGGCTTATTCTATGTATTATATTTTAGGAAAAGAGGAAAGCTTTAATGCGAATAATAATGATCCAGGTGAAGCCATACGTTTAATTGATGTGATACAAGAGCGTATGCTAAAAGACAAAAAATTACCTGCGCCTGAGCATTACATTGTAAAAGGAGACGCTTTTTTAATTAAGAATGATGGAGGTAATTCGGTAACAGCTTACGAAGCTGCTATTGCTCAAGATCCACGCAATGTAAAAGCTAAGGTTAAAATTGGTACTGTTTATTTGCGAGGAAAAAATTATAAAGAAACGCAAGCACGTTATAAGGAGGCTTTAGACCTAGATTCTAATTATGCTCCAGGACATCGTCGTTATGGTGAGTACTTGATCATCGGTGGTCAGTATAAAAATGCTTCTCGGTATTTTAGAAAGTACATTGAAAAAGCAGAAGCTACTCCAGAGGTAACGATGGAAACAGCCAAATTGCTTTTCCTTTCTAAAGATTATGATGGAGCGATGAAATATACAGATGAGGCTGATAAACGTGGTGTGCGTGATAATGATATTTACCGTATGCGTGGGTATTCAAATGTTGAAATGGGTAATTTCCAAAAAGGCATCGACAATTTAGATGGGATGGTGAAAAAGGGAGTTAAGCCTTACTTTATGGATGATTTATATTTTGGCAAAGGTTATCAAGGTTTAGGGAAGGATTCTTTAGCTATTGCTTACATGGAAAAGGCGGCACCTTTGGATACTAATAACAATGTGTATACGTTGATTCATGATATTCGATATAAGCAAAAAAGATATTTAGAGGCTTCCGTTGCTGGGAGTAATTCGATTGATTGGAAAGTAAAAAGAGCACAAACAGTAGGATCAGGAGATTATTTTAAAGTGGCCATGGATTTATATTTAACGGCTGCCTATATCAATAAAGCAGATACGATTGGCCGACCAGCCATGGCGATGCGTGCTGATTCTATGTTTGCCAAGTCCATTTCAGTGAATGACAAATGGCCTCCATTTTATATTAACCGTGCGCGTGCCAACAATTTTATTGATTATGATGGAACGAAATGGTTAGGCGCTCCTTACTATGAAAAATTTATTGCGGTGGTAGATCAGTTAAAAGCTGAAAAAAGCACACAATACAAAGAAGATAAGAATCAATTATTTGAGGCATATAAGTTTTTAGGAGGATATCATTTGTCTGTCACTAAGGATGAGGCTAAAGTGAAAGATTTGTTCATAAAAGCTCAGGAGATCAAAGCAGATGATCCAGATATAAAAGCCTATTTTAACCCAGCACCACCAGCTACTGCTGCCCCTGCTGCTGTGGCTCCCAAGAAATAAAATTAAAGCTGCTCATTGAGCAGCTTTTTTTACTCATAAAGAATATTATTTATGTCTTACGCATTAATCACTGGAGCTAGTAAAGGGATTGGAAAAGAAATAGCCAATGAACTGGCTTCGCGTGGCTATGATTTATTGATAGTCGCTCGAAATTCCTATGAACTCCAACAAGTTAAAGAGTCCATTGAAAAAAAATATGCAAATACAGTTGACTATCTAGTCGCAGATTTAAGCGAACAAGGGTCAGTGAGTCGTATGTATCAGTGGGTTTTGGAAAAGCAAGTTGACCTACGAATTCTTGTCAATAACGCTGGCTATGGTTTAGTGGGGGAATTTGAATCTTATTCCTTTAATGAAAGCCAACAAATGATGCAGGTAAATATGAATGCTTTAGTAGAATCATGCCATGCATTTTATCCCATGCTCACTGGAAAGGGGCAGGCTTATGTGCTAAATATTGCTAGTTCATCTGCTTATCAAGCAATCCCATTGATGTGCTTATATGCTGCATCTAAAGCATTTGTTTTACATTTTTCTCGTGGTTTGTTTCATGAATGGAAGGAGAAAGGGATTTCAGTGACGGCTATCAGTCCAGGTGCAACGACAAGTTCATTTAATGACCGGGCGAATTTGCCAGACAAAGCCAGAAATGCAGCCAAAAAAGTAACCATGACTGCGGAGTCCGTGGCTAAAATTGCGGTAGATGGGATGTTTGCAAAAAAACCAGAAGTTATCACCGGATTCATTAATAAGTTAGGTGCATTTTTAGCTTGGGTGGCTCCAAAATCAATCAGCGAAAAAATAGCTAAAGGGATATATGAATAGGTGTTGCCTATGGAAATTACAAGGCTTGCATTATTTTCTGAGTTTGTAGGTCAATTGCATCCACTGTTGATACATTTCCCCATTGGAATTCTTCTAATGGCTGTGGCCCTACAATTTTTTCAATTTTTTTCAAAAAAGGATTTTAATTCTTCCATTTCTATACTTGTATTGATTGGCAGTATTTTCGCAGGAATTTCTTGTCTGGCTGGTTGGCTTTTAGCTTCAACCGGTGATTATAATGATGAAATTGTTTTTTTTCACCGTTGGTCTGGGCTGGCCACCTTTTTCTTAGCTCTCACTTCCTATTTTTGGATTCGTTATCGGCCTTTTCTGTTCGGGGTTTTATTGATTTTAATTATTGTGACAGGGCATTATGGATCCATTTTAACATATGGAGAAGGGTATTTTTTAAAGCCCAAGATAGATTCAACAGTCATCATCTCAGCGAAAAATAGGCGCTCGTTACAAATAGAAAAAGTTCAAGGAGAAACAAAAGCCTATTTCTATCCCTATGAAGATCAAATTGTACCTATTTTAAAATCTAAGTGTTATTCATGCCATTCCATTCAAAAAAAGAAGGGAGGGCTTCGTTTAGATTCTGAATTTTTTATTCGCAAGGGCGGTAAACATGGTCGCATATTGATGAGTGGAAATGCGTTGAAAAGTCATTTATATACTCATTTGATATTACCTGAGGACGATGACCTTCACATGCCGCCAACAGGCAAAAGGCAATTAACCCGGATGGAAATACAGTTAATTGAGCAATGGATTTCAACGGGAGCTCCCTTTGGCGAGGTTGAGCAAAAAATGGTTTTAGCGTCTAATGATTTGACCAGCAGTGCCATTGACTTACGAAATTCAGATAAGATTCCTGAAGAAATTCAAATGGATATAGAACCCCTTAGCCCAACGGAAAATCTAGTTTTAGATAAATTAAAAGATGCAAAAATTAGTATCGTTTATTCAGGGTCAAAAAATCAATGGATCAGTTTGAATTTCATTAATGTCAAATCAGATTTTAATGCTTTGTTGGCCCAAACGAAATTTATTAAAACCCATGTGACGGAATTGAAATTAAATAATTCTGACCAAATGGATTTTTCCGCACTTCGAGATTTTTCAAACGTTAGAATTTTAAATTTAGGTCATACTAATTTGAAAGATGATGACGTGGATAATTTTCAAGGCTTAGACCAACTCGAGCAATTGAACCTTTATGGGACTAAAATTACGGATGCAGGTTTAATGAAGTTGGCGGAATGCCAACATCTAAAAGTTTTATATCTTTGGGATACAAAGGTTTCCGAAAGCGGAATAAATGCATTAAAAAAGAAGAGGCCTAAATTAAAGATTGAATCGGGCCAATTTACTTTTAAATTAGCAGATACAATTTTACCTAAACGCCTTGTTTTAAATAAATGAAGCTTCCATTCGTACAAATTTTATGTGCTTGCTTATTCTTGTCTTTTGGCTTCAAGGAAAAAGATGCGATGCCCAAAGGCGTAGCGTTGGAATTAAAAAATTTGCCCAACGAAATTGACTTTAATATTCACGTCAAGCCTATTTTATCTGATAAATGTTTTGCTTGCCATGGCCCAGATAAAGCTAAACAGAAAGCCGGATTACGCTTAGATTTGCCTGAAGGTGCATTTTCTCGTTTGCCTGAAAGCCCTGGCAAATTTGCCATTGTGCCTGGAAATCTTGGGAAAAGTGAAATGGTTAAGCGCATACTATCAGAAGATCCCAGTTATAAAATGCCTTCCCCTAAATCTCATTTGGAATTAAGTTCTCGAGAGAAGGCTGTACTGATTAAATGGATTCAAAATGGTGCGGAATATAAACCACATTGGGCTTTTGTGGCCCCCATTAAGAAAGAAATTCCTATCTCTACGATTGAAAATAACCCGATTGACTATTTCATTTCAAATGCGCTGGCTTCAAAAAATTTAAAGTTCAGTGGATCAGCATCTCGGAATTTTTTGTTGCGTCGATTGTCCTTTGACTTAACGGGCTTGCCTCCTACGGTGGATGAGATTGAATTTTTCAAAAATGATGCACGGCCAAATGCCTACGAAATCCAAGTAGATCGTATGTTGGCCTCACCGCATTTTGGTGAAAAGTTGGCCGCTGAATGGCTGGATTTAGCGCGTTTTGCGGATTCTCATGGATATACCATTGACCGAATTAGAGACATGTCCCCTTATCGGGATTGGGTGATCCAATCCTTTAACAAAAACATGCCCTACGATCGATTTATTCATTGGCAGTTGGCCGGCGACCTAATGCCAAATCCCACCAAAGATATGCAGATCGCGACGGCATTTAATCGGAATCACCAACAAAACACGGAGGGTGGCATTGTAGAAGAAGAGTTTCAAACCGAATATGTGATGGATCGTGCGAACACTTTTGGAGATGCTTTTTTAGC